>CAUUGW010000008.1:0-19097 GCA_963544785.1 uncultured Lachnospiraceae bacterium
CTTTTTAAATATTTTCCTGTATAAGATTTTTCGACCTTGATTATTTCCTCCGGAGTGCCGAATGCAACCAAGCTTCCTCCGCCGTCTCCCCCCTCAGGTCCCATATCAATGATATAATCCGCCGTCTTTATAACATCAAGGTTATGCTCTATTACAACCACGGTATTCCCGTGATCAGTGAGCCTTTGCAAAATATCAATAAGCTTATGTACATCGGCAAAATGCAATCCTGTAGTAGGCTCATCTAAAATATAAATGGTCTTTCCGGTGCTTCTTTTACTAAGCTCATACGCAAGCTTCACCCTCTGAGCCTCACCGCCCGACAGCATTGTAGAGGGCTGCCCGAGCTTAATATAAGACAGTCCGACCTCATTTAATGCCTCCAATTTCCTCCTTAATGTCGGTACATTTTCAAAAAATTTAAGAGCCGTTTCTACTGTCATCTCAAGTACATCATATATAGTTTTTCCCTTATATTCTACCTCCAAGGTTTCGTGGTTATATCTTTTTCCCTTGCATACATCACAAGAAACATAGATATCGGGTAAAAAATGCATTTCTATCTTAATTATTCCGTCTCCTGAACAGTTTTCACACCTTCCACCCTTTACATTAAAGCTGAAACGTCCTTTCTTATAACCCTTGCTCTTAGCCTCAAGTGTTCCTGCAAATAAATCTCTTATTATATCAAATGCTCCGCTGTATGTGGCGGGATTTGACCTCGGAGTCCTGCCTATAGGTGACTGGTCTATACATATTACCTTATCAAGCAGATCAACATTTTCTATACTGTCGTGTTCTCCTGCTATAAGCCTCGCACGATTAAGTTTTTTTGACAATGCCTTATACAAAATCTCATTTATAAGTGAGCTTTTGCCTGAACCCGATACTCCCGTAACGCAGGTAAATACACCTATAGGAATATTAACATCTACATTCTTTAAGTTGTTTTCCCTTGCTCCCTTTATATTCAAACATTCCGCAAATACTCGTCGTTTTTTAGGCACATCTATTTTTAATTTCCCCTTAAGATAAGCACCTGTGATTGATTCCTTACATTTCATCAAATCCTTAGCAGTACCTGTAGCTATCACATTTCCACCGTGTTCTCCTGCAAGCGGTCCTATGTCCACCACATAATCAGCCGCCCTTATAGTATCCTCATCGTGCTCCACCACTATAAGAGTGTTCCCTAAATTTTTAAGCTGAATTAAAGCCGATAAAAGTTTGTCGTTATCTCTTTGATGAAGCCCTATACTCGGTTCATCTAAAATATAAGCCACTCCCACAAGCCCCGAACCTATCTGTGTTGCCAGCCTTATTCTTTGAGCCTCTCCTCCCGATAAAGTGCCTGTAGTCCTTGCAAGTGTCAGGTAATCAAGTCCCACATCTATTAAAAAACCTATACGTGCATTTATCTCTTTTAAAATCCTCTCTCCTATGTTCGCCCTGCTTCCTTCAAGGCTTATATTATCCAAAAAAGACTTAAGTTTTTTGATTGACAGTGCTGTTAAATCATAGATATTCATATCACTTACGGTTACGGCAAGCGAGGTTTCTTTAAGCCTTTTTCCCTTGCAGGCATTACAGGGAATCATTCGCATAAATGCCTCATACTCCTGTTTCATCATCTCCGACACCGTTTCGGAATATCTTCTCTGACAGTTTTCAAGCAGACCCTCAAAGGCTATGTCATACTCCCCATATCCTCTCTGTCCGTTATATTTGACTAATACCTTTTCTCCCCTCGTGCCATAGATTATCTTATCTTGTATATCATTATCCAGTTGTTCAAACGGGATATCCATACTGAATTTATATTTTTCAGCCATAGCATTAAGCAACGCATTTGTAAAACTGCCCTGTGCATTACTTGACTGCCAACCTATAACCGTTATAGCTCCCTCATTGATACTAAGCGACCTGTCAGGAATTATCAAATCTATATCAAACTCACTTTTATATCCTATTCCGCTACATATAGGACACGCTCCGAAAGGATTGTTGAAAGAGAAGCTCCTCGGCTCTATCTCTTCGATATTTATAGCACAGTCGGGACAGGAAAAACTGTCGCTGAAATTCATCTCCTCCCGTCCCACAACATCAAGAAGAAGCAATCCATCAGAAAGCCTTAGAACGTTTTCAACGGAATCGGTCAGCCTGTGCTCTATTCCCTGCCTTATCACAAGCCTGTCAACCACTATTTCTATGTTATGCTTGGTATTCTTATTTAAGCTTATCTCCTCTGACAACGAATAATAGCTGCCGTCTATTCTGACCCTTACATATCCGCTTTTAACGGCACTTGCAAGCACCTTTTCGTGTGTACCCTTTTTCCCTCTGACTATGGGAGAGAGCAGCTGAATCTTCGTACCCTCTTCAAGCTCCATTATTTTTTCCACCATCTGATCTATGCTCTGTCTTTCTATCACCTTGCCGCATTTAGGGCAATGAGGTATGCCGACACGTGCATATAAGAGTCTGAAATAATCATATATTTCCGTAACCGTTCCCACAGTTGATCTGGGATTCCTGTTGGTTGATTTCTGGTCTATTGATATTGCGGGAGGCAACCCCTCGATGCTCTCCACATCAGGCTTTTCCATCTGTCCTAAAAACTGTCTGGCATAAGATGAAAGAGATTCCATATATCTCCTTTGCCCCTCCGCATATATAGTATCAAAGGCTAAAGAAGACTTCCCCGAGCCCGACAATCCGGTGAATACCACAAATGCATTTCTGGGTATATCAAGGCTCACATTCTTAAGGTTATGCTCACTTGCCCCCCTGATTTTTATATATTTTTTATCATCATTTATCCTTTTTGCCAAATTTTTCACTCCTATGTTAATCTTACAATAAAACAACATTCCAAAATCAGATTATAATAGGTTTTACTTGAAAAATCAATAAAGATATAAGATAATTGACTATATAAACTATTTATGCTACAATAGAAGTGTCATATTAATCATTTTTATTTACATATGTTTAGGAGGGATTAGTCCAATGTACTCTTCATTTAAATGATTTAGCTTTAATACTGATATTGTATAATTAAATTAGGGAGGAAATTTTTATGAAAAAAATATTTATATGTCTATTATGTTGCTTTCTTGTTTCGACTACATTGACAATTAATTCTTTTGCATATAATAATTCATCGAAAACTAACAATTTTTCTGATACTGGAATAGAATTTGTTTCTGAAGAAAACAACAATTTTTTAATTAATTATTTAGAAAGTTTCAGTAACAGTGATGAAAAAGTTTATATTTTCAGAAATGGAGAAAAAATTTCAAGCAATAAGCAATCAGAAATAGAAAGTATGATTAAAAATTCTGATTACACAAATCTAAAAAAATACTTAATAGAAAATAATATTTCAATTGGATATACAGAAAAAACAATTGATAAAGGTAATTTATTGTCTTCTGCTGCGACATTATCAGAAACTACAAATATGACACCTTATGCTATACCTTCGGAAAGTGGCTCTTACACTAAACGTTTTTATGAAATAGCTGCGGGAAAAGTTAATGGAAAAATAACATCTATAACAAAAGAATGGACTACTGTTCTAACAGGAAGGTTCACTATGGATAATACAGGCAAAATAATCTATACCAATGGAGCAACTATACATATAGAGGCTGCTAATTTCGGTTCTGCTTTTGCTCCTTTTTTAGAAAATGTGTATGCCTCTGCATCATATAGATATCCTAATACATTAATTTGTAATGGCGGTTATCATTTAAAAAGTACTATTCTTATCCCTATAGGTAACTTTGGAGTAAATTTTACTATGGACTTTGGTTATGTTTATAGAAACTTTGAACAAAATGTATAATATATTTAAAAAACACCTTATATTTTTAATAAATTCTCTTTTATACACATTAAGCCAATACCTGCTTCAATACACTTTTTTCGGTCATAATTTAGAGGGTTTAGAAAAAAATAGAAAAATAGTCGTATTTATCACAAATTCACAATATGTAATATGTCTCATCTTTGTTTGCATAGCATTTTATTTTGCAAAACTGATAAAAGATAAAAAATCAGGCATAGCTCAAATTATTATATCTGTTGTTATTTATGTTTCAATAATACTTATATTGGATTTATTCATTAAAGTGTCTATATTGGAATATATTGTAATATTAAGCGGATTTTTTAATATTTTTGTAATTCTATTAATCCCGATTAAATTAAAAGACTTAAAAGTGTTGCGTAAAAAATAAAAAGTTGCACTTTCTATGCCTGTCCATATTATAAAAATATCTTAAATGTAAACATACCGACCTTTCAGCTGAAAGATCGGTATGTTTTTTCGTTAAATCAATATATAATTTTTCACTTTAAATATTTTATTTCTACATCAATTTTTTAAACTCATCTGCAACGAACTGCACCTTAGGTCCGATTATTACCTGCACACTGGTCTTTCCCGGTCGAATAACACCGGCAACCCCTGCCGACTTGATCTTTGCATCATCTACAAGCAGTCTGTCCTTTACCTCAAGTCGCAATCTTGTAATACAGTTGTCGGCTGATGCCACATTATCCGCACCGCCTATACCCTCCATAATTATCCTTGCCACTGCGGCATAATCACTGTTTGAAATATCTGCTTTCAAATCTGCATCATCATCTTCACGACCCGGTGTCTTTAAATCCATAGCCTTAATTATTATTCTGAATACTACATAATAAACAACAAAGAATACTATCCCTATCGGTATAAGCATAAGTGTGTTCATACCGAACGGAGCCTTTGCGGATAAGAACCAGTCTACAAATCCTGCTGAGAACTGAAAGCCCGCTCTTACCGGCAATAAGGCACATACAAATACGGAAATACCTGTCAATATCGCATGAACCAAATATAGTACCGGAGCTAAGAACATAAATGCGAACTCAAGCGGCTCGGTAACACCGGTAAAGAAAGAACATAGAGCTGCTGAGAACAATATACCTCCGGCTATCTTTCTTTTATTATCCTTTGCCGTATGATACATAGCAAGAGCGGCGCCCGGAAGACCGAACATCATAACGGGGAAAAATCCTGTCATATACTGACCTGTTACACCCTTTATTCCTCCTTCCGCACTTCCCCAGAATTTTGCAAGATCATTAACATCTGCCACATCGAACCAGAAAATACTGTTTAATGCGTGGTGCAACCCTACAGGAATCAATAACCTGTTAAGGAAACCGTAAATACCGGCTCCGACAGCTCCCATTCCTAAAATAGATTTACCGAAATTTACCAACAATGTGTAAACTAAAGGCCATACAAAAAATAAAGGAACACACACTATAAGCGATACTACAACGGTCATTATGGCAACGGATCTTCTGCCTGCAAAAAATCCTAAAAACTCCGGCACTTCGACCTTATAAAACTTATTATAGCAATAAGAAGCTATAAGACCGCATAAAATACCGATAAACTGATTGGAAATCTTGCCGAATGCGGGATTTGCCTCTCCTCCCACTATGGTTGACACTACCGCACTGTTAAGCATTGTGGTAATAGTGAGCCAAGACACTATACCGGCAAGTCCCGCCGTTCCGTGTCCGTCATCGGACATACCGACAGCCACACCTATTGCAAACAATATAGCCATATTTTCAATCAGGATACCGCCCGCCTTAATTAAAAGCAGAGCCAAGATATTATTGGCACCCCAGCCTGACGGGTCTATCCAATATCCTATACCCATCAGAATACCGGCTATCGGTAAACAAGCTACCGGAATCATTAAAGACTTGCCCAACCTCTGCAACGTTTTCATACATTACCTCCTGTTTTTTATGTTTAATTTATAGGTTCTCATTTAAAAACTTACCTATGGCATCAAACGCCTCAGCTTCATCAGTTCCCGAAAAAGTCACTTTTATATTACTGCCCTTTGATGCCCCAAGCTTCATCACATTTAAGATTTTTTTCGCATCGGCTGTTTTATCGCCGTTTGTAATAGTTATTTCACTTGAAAAGCTGCTCGCAAGCTTGACCAAATTTCCGGCAGGCCTTGCGTGTATCCCCAACTCATCCTTTATTACATAATTCAGTTCTTTCATAAAAAACACTCCTTATAAATTATTTATTACAGCTCTTAGTGACAGGATCTTTCCCGATGATACGGACAGCTCCTTATATCCCATCTCCACAAGCCTCTTTGTAAAACTTAAATCCCCCGCAAGCTCTCCGCAGACACCCGCCCAAATTCCGGCATTATTTGCATTTGTCGCTATCATTTCAAGCAAGGCGATAATCGCACCGTGATCGGCATCATATATATCGCTTAAAGCGGAATTTTGCCTGTCAAGCGCCAAAGTATATTGAATCAAATCGTTTGTACCCACACTGAAAAAATCAACTTCCTGTGCCAAGGAATCACTCACAAGCGCCGCCGCCGGAGTTTCTATCATTATGCCGAATTCAAAGTCATTAAAAGCTGTACCCTCAGCCTTTAAAGAGAACTTCGCCTCCTCACACATAGCCTTTAATTCCCGTACTTCCTTTACCGATATTATCATAGGAAACATCACGGAAACCTTGCCGAATACGGATGCCCTGTAAATAGCTCTCATCTGTCTTTTAAATGTATCCGCATATACCTTGTAGAATCTCACTCCACGCACCCCGAGAGCGGGATTTTCCTCCTCCGGCATATTAAAATATGACACCTTTTTATCAGCTCCTATATCAAGCGTTCTGATAATCAGTTTTCTTCCCTGCAAATTCTCTATAGTACGCTTATATGCTGCAAACAGCTCATCCTCCGTAGGCTCGGTATCTCTTCCCAAGTACAGAAATTCGCTTCGCATAAGCCCGACACCCTCGGCATCATTTTTCACCGCCGTTTCAGCATCTTCACTTGAGCCTATATTAGCATATAAATTGATTTTTATCCCTGATTTTGTGACGGTTTCAACTCCTCTGTACCTTTCAAGCTCAAAAGCCTTTCCGTCAAGTTCTAATTTAATCGTCTTCGCCGCATTTAATGTATCTTCATCGGGGTTTATATAATATACACCGTTCACCCCGTCAACCACCATCTGTACATCATTATTTTCATCAATCAAATCTATTTCGCTTTGAACAAGAGCCGGAATGTTAAGCGTCCTTGCAAGTATAGCCGTATGGCTGTTTAAAGAGCCCTTACTTGTGACAAAAGCCAAAATTTTGTCCTTGGGCAGCTGTATTGTCTCACTCGGACTTAAATCATCGGCTATAAGTATCACCGGCTCGCTAAGGCTTAATTTATCATCAGATTCATTATTTAATATGCGTGACAGTCTGTTTGTAATATCTAAAACATCAGCACTCCTTGCCTTAAAATATTCATCCTCCATAGCTGAAAACTCGTCGGCGGTATTTTGACCGTGCTTTAATACCGCACCGACCGCAGTTAAACCGCTCTTTATATAGCCTCTTATTCCGTCGGTAAAGTCGTCATCATCAAGCATTAGAGCCTGTACTTCTATTATAGCCGCCTCTTCCTCACCTATTTCCGTCTTCGTTCTTTCATAAAGCTCGTTTAAATCCTCTTTCGCCTTTACCAAGGCATTTTCAAAAGATTTTAGCTCAGCCTCCACCCCGTTGTAATTATGAGACAAGGCATCCGTAACCTCAGTTTTTTTATACAGATAAGTCTTTCCTATTGCGATACCCTCGTATACCGAAAGTCCTTTCCCTTTTATCATAACAACACCTCAATTATCGTAAAACGATATTATTTCTTTTTAAGCTTTAATATTACGTCATCATTTGTAACGCTGTCACCTAAAACGCTCTCTATTTCCACATAATCATCGCTGTTACAGATAATAACGGGAGTAATCAGATTATAACCCTTTTGACTGATACCCTCTTTATCAAATTCTATTAAAACATCGCCTTTTTTAACGTTATCTCCGTTTTTTACAAGAGTTTTAAATCCCTCACCCTTAAGCTGCACCGTATCCAGTCCTACGTGTATTAAAATCTCCGCTCCGAATTCGGATACAATATTCACGGCGTGTCCCGTAGGAAAAACCAAATCCACCCTGCCGTTACAGGGAGCTGTAATCCTGTTATCCTCAGGGACAACGGCAACACCCTTTCCCAAAATTTCTTCGGAAAATGTAGGATCTTCCACATCTTTTATGCTGACAGCCTTTCCAACAACCACGGAATTAAGCTCATAAACACTGTTCTTTTTATTTTTACCAAACCAGCCCATAATCTTCTCCTTTAATATACCCCCCTATGCTAACAGAATTTTTATAATATTTCAATGCCTTTTGTGTATTTTTTAAATTTTCCTGTTAATTTATACAAAAAACAAATATATAATTTGTGCAATTTGCTGTAACCGTATCGTTATTTACTTGTCACAGATTTCTATTGACCCTACTACCTCCGAGTGCTATAATAGCAATGGCTTTAACATATACATACCATATTGAAGAAAGGATTGATACTGATGAACTTTAGAGACGAATATTCAAAGAAATTAACCACGGCAGCCGATGCTGCGAAGCTTGTAAAAAGCGGAGATTATATCGACTATGGTTTTTGTGTAAATCATACAAGAGCCTTTGACGAGGAATTGGCAAAAAGACTTAAAAACGAAAAAGATTTGACAGACCTTAATTTTAGAGGTGCGATAGCCCTGTGGCAGCCCGCCGTTACAACAATAGAAGATGCCGTAGACAGAATCACTTGGAACTCCTGGCATACATCGGGTCTTGAAAGAAAGCTTATGGATAAGGGCTTCGCTTTCTATAATCCTTTAAAGTTTTCAGAATTGCTGTCATATTATAGGGATAACATAAAGCACGTTAATGTAGCCTGCTTTCAGGTAGCTCCTATGGATGAGTTCGGTTACTTCAATTTCGGAGTTAGTGCGGCTCATCTGCAAGCTCTTATAGAGATAACCGATACAATAATAGTGGAGGTGAATAAGAATATCCCCAACTGTCACGGAGGTTTCGGACACAACGTACATATAAGTAAAGTATCCGCAATAATAGAAGGCGGCAACGAGCCTTTAGCGGAAATGAAAAGTGGCGCACCGAGTGAAATAGATCAGAAAGTGGCTGAACTGATATTACCGTATATCCACGACGGCGACTGTTTACAGCTCGGAATAGGAGGTATGCCCAATGCCGTAGGCTCAATGATAGCACAGTCCGACCTTAAAGACTTGGGAGTTCATACGGAAATGTACGTGGACGCATTTGCTCTTATGACAAAGGCGGGAAAAATCAACGGATCAAAGAAAAAATTGGATACCGGAAGACAGGTATACGCTTTTGCGGCAGGTACAAAGATGCTGTATGACTTCATGGACAACAATCCGGAGCTTATGGCGGTATCCGTTGATTATGCAAACGATGTGAGAATTATTTCTCAAATCGACAACTTCGTATCAATAAACAACTGTATAGAAATAGACCTCTTCGGTCAGGTGGCTTCCGAATCGGCAGGTGTAAGACATATAAGCGGAGCGGGCGGACAGCTTGACTTCGTAAACGGAGCTTATCTGTCCAAGGGCGGAAGAAGCTTTATATGTCTTGCTTCCACGGTAGCGGGAAAAGACGGCACATTAAAGAGCAGAATAAGACCCACACTTCCCACAGGCAGCATAGTTACGGCTACCAGAGCCAACACCCATAATGTGGTTACGGAATACGGTGTAGCCAACCTTAAGGGAACGAGTATGTGGCAAAGAACCGAGGCTCTTATAAACATAGCACACCCCGATTTCAGAGACGAACTTATAAAAGAGGCTGAAAAAATGTGTATCTTCAGAAGAAGCAACAAAAAATAATTTAATTGACTTAAGTCTAACATAGTGATAACATATATATTGCTTGAGCTTAGTGTTTTTTAAAACGCATAGTCTCAAGCAATATTGTTATGCAATTTGGTTTTTTCAGTTTGGAGAATATTATATGGTAAATTTCATAAGCAAAATGTTAAAATATATGGCTCAAGCCGGAAATCCTGATGATAATATTGATAATATGCTTGAATATATCGGTATGGAATTTAAAGCGGACAGAACCTATATATTTGAACAAAACGAAAGAGGGAATTTTGACAACACATACGAATGGTGCAGACAAAATGTCATACCGCAGATAGAAATTTTACAGGACTTAAAATATAAGGGATTGATAGATGTCTGGTATAAGGAATTTTCTAAAAATAAATACATATATATATCTGACATTGAGGACTATAAAAATATCAGTGAATCCATGTATAATCTGTTAAAAATGCAGGGAATAACATCTCTTATATCATGGCCGGTGTTCTTAAATGATGTCTGCATAGGATTCCTCGGAATAGACAACCCTCACTTGGGCTATACCGATGATATAATACAGATATTCGATATGGCAAATAATATAGTGTCCACTATGCTCAGACACAGAGATATAATAAAGCTTTTAGAAAAAACAAGTCTTATGGATACTCTGACCGGACTTAATAACAGAAATGCCCTTGCTATCTTTGTATCGGATATATACCCTAACGCAAAGAATATCGCTATGTTATACTGTGACTTGAACGGGCTTAAGGTAATGAATGACAATTACGGTCATGAGGCGGGAGACAGGTATATAAAAAATGCCGCAGACTCACTGCTTGCAGTCTTTGACCCTAAAACGGTGTACAGAATAGGCGGAGACGAATTTGTGGCAATCGAAACGGATACCTCAATGGATGAGTTTGACGAACGGGTAATAAGAGTAAATGAAGAATTTAAAAAACGGGAGGTTTCTATGGCGGTCGGTACGACATTTATGGAAAATTCCGACATCAACTTTGATGAATTCTTAAAAGAAGCGGATAAGAATATGTACCTTGACAAGATGAAATATTATTCCGATCACAAAAATAATCGCAGAAAAAACAGATCTTAATTATAATACAGGCTTTAAATAAACAATTTAGGAGATAAATATAGATTAAAAGATGATTAGAGAACAGGATAAAATAAGGAATATAGCTATTATAGCTCACGTAGATCACGGAAAAACGACATTGGTAGACGTAATGCTTAAACAGAGCGGACTCTTTCGTGAAAATGAACATATACAGGAAAGAATGATGGACAGCAATCCTCTTGAAAAAGAACGCGGAATTACAATCCTTTCCAAAAATACCGCCATAAATTACAAAGATATAAAAATAAACATCATCGACACCCCGGGACATGCCGATTTCAGCGGAGAGGTTGAACGAATATTAAAGATGGCTGACGGAGTAATCCTCATAGTTGACGCACACGAGGGTCCTATGCCGCAGACCAAGTTTGTACTCGGAAAGGCACTGTCGAACAGTCTTCCGGTAATAGTCTGTATAAATAAGATAGACAGACCTGACAGTCGAATAGACGAGGTGGTGGATGAGGTACTTGAGCTTCTTATCAATTTGGGAGCCGATGAAAAACAGCTTGACTGTCCGTTTGTTTTCGCATCTGCAAAAGAGGGCTATGCCACACTTGATAAGGACAAAAGAGCAGATGATATGACGGAGCTTTTTGATACGATAATAGACTATATACCCGCCCCTAAGGGCGACACAAACGCCCCCTGTGCCATGCTTGTAAGTGCCGTTGACTACAGCGAATATGTGGGAAAGCTTGGAATAGGCAAAATTCAGGACGGCATATTAAGAGTAGGCAAGGAATATCTGCTCACCAATCATCATGATGAGGCAAAGAGCATAAAAGCAAAGATAGGAAAGCTCTATGAATTTGACGGTTTAAAAAAGGTCGAGGTTCAGGAGGCATCCGTAGGCTCTATTGTATCCATCTCAGGAATAAATCAAATCTCGATAGGAGATACCATATGTGACCTTAATGCTCCGAAAAGCATAGAATTTCAGCAGATTTCAGAGCCGACCATCTCTATGTATTTCAGGGTAAATGACAGCCCTCTTGCAGGAACGGAAGGAAAATATCTGACCAGCAGACACATAAAGGACAGGCTGTTTAAGGAGCTTATGACCGATGTATCGCTTAAGGTTGAAGAAACCGAAAACACGGATATATTTAAGGTGTCGGGAAAAGGTGAACTGCACCTGTCCATACTGATAGAAAATATGCGAAGAGAGGGCTATGAATTTGCGGTGAGCAAGCCCGAGGTGGTTTATAAAACGGATAAATCGGGCAAAGCCCTTGAACCGATGGAGCTTGTGTACATAGATGTGCCGGAAGAATGTTCCGGTATGGTAATTCAAAGCTTGTCCAAAAGAAAGGGCGAGCTGCAGGGAATGGCTACATTAAGCGACGGCAGCACACGCCTTGAAATAAGGATTCCCTCAAGAGGGCTTATAGGCTACAGGAGCGAATTTTTAACCGATACCAAGGGCAACGGTGTTATGAACTCCGAGTTTGATGATTATGAACCGTTTAAAGGAGATATTACCTACAGAAAAACGGGCTCTTTAATAGCACACGAAGACGGTGTCGCCGTGGCATACGGTATATTCAACGCTCAGGAACGTGGAAATATGTTTATAGTTCCGGGCACCAAGGTCTATGCCGGAATGATAGTAGGCTCCAACCCCAAATCCGAAGACATTGAACTTAACGTCTGCAAAACCAAGCATCTGACCAACACCAGAGCATCAGGTTCAGATGATGCCTTAAAGCTCGTTCCCGCCACTATTTTAAGCCTTGAAGAGGCGATAGACTTCTTGGAGGCGGATGAATTGCTTGAGATAACTCCCAAATCTTTAAGACTGCGTAAAAAAATCCTCGATAAGACATTAAGAAAACGAAGCAATATGAAATAAGGACGATTTTCTATGTTTTTTAATTACTCTGACAAAAATTTAAAAAAAAGCAGAAACCGGCAATTAAGCCTGTTTCACAGACTGGAAAACAGGCTTATATCCGCCCTGTTTTTGTTGTGCTTTGTTGTACTTTTGGCACTGATTTCATCAGGAACGGCACTGGGACTTGGAATGTTCAGAGCCTTAATTGACAATGCCCCCGATATATCCAAGATAGACGTATCACCAAAGGGCTTTTCAACCACCGTACTTGACAAGAACGGCAAAGAAATCCAGACCCTTGCATCTCCTAATGCCAACAGGGTATATGCCACCTTGGAAGAGATTCCGCTGTACACGAGAAACGCATTTATTTCGGTAGAGGACGAAAGATTCTATAAACACAACGGAATAGACATACAGGGTATAGCAAGAGCCTTTGTAAAGGGTGTAAATCATCGCTTCAAATTTTCCGAGGGCGGAAGTTCCTTAACCCAACAGCTGCTTAAAAACAACGTGTTTATAGACTGGGTGGGCGAAAGCAACTTTGCGGAAAAGTTAAAACGAAAGGTTCAGGAGCAGCATCTTGCAATAATGCTTGAAAAAAGAATGAGCAAGGATCAGATTTTGGAATTTTATTTAAATACCATAAATTTAGGAGCGGGAAGCTACGGTGTCAGAGCGGCATCTTTCAGATATTTCGGCAAAGATGTGTCGGAGCTTACCATCTCCGAAAGTGCGGTAATAGCCGGTATCTCTAAAAATCCTACAAGCCTTAATCCTATAAGATTCCCTGAAAAAAACGCCGAAAGACGTGAAATAATATTAAATATGATGGAAAGACAGGGCTATATCACAGGAGAAGAAAAAAAAGAGGCTCTTGAAGATAATGTCTATGACAGGATACAGGACATCGGAAATACCACAAGAAAAGCCGATCAGATTTATTCTTACTTTATGGACGAGCTTATAAATCAGGTCTTAAAGGATCTGCAAACCGAGCTTTCATATTCCGAACAGCAGGCATATTATACGCTCTACTCCGGAGGACTTACGATAGAGTCCACACAAGATAAACGTCTGCAAAAAATCTGCGATAAGATCTTATCAGATGAAAAAAATTATCCCGGTGTGAGCTACAGACTCTCCTATGCCGCAAGCTTTAAGGACAGTAAAGGAAAACAAAAAAATTATTCAACAGAAGACTTAAACCGATACTTTAAAAGCAAAAATCCCTCGTTTAAGTTGCTGTTCCCTACAAAAGATGCAGCCGTAAAAAAGGCGAACGAGTATACAAAGCATTTAAAAAAGAAGCTTAAAAATAAAGAATTTTTATCAGACAAAATAACCACTACCCCACAACCTCAGATCTCATTAACACTTATGAACCATAAAAACGGCAAGGTCTTGGCAATAATAGGGGGCAGGGGTACCAAGGAGGGCAGTCTTACCTTAAACAGGGCGACTAATTCTCTAAGACAGCCGGGTTCGGCTTTTAAGCCGATAGGAGTGTACGGTCCCGCTATAGACTCCGCAAACTACACACTGGGAACTGCCATAAATGACGCTCCTTACCAATATAAGAACGGCTCTAAGGTGAATAATGCCGGAAGAAATTACAGAGGATATATGACGGTTCGTGATGCTATTACATATTCTCAAAATATTCCTGCGGTAAAAACTCTGACGGATATAGGCACACAGCTGGGTTATTCCTATCTTAAAAACTTCGGAATATCCTCTCTTACACCCGAAGATGCCAACCATCAGGCATTGGCTCTGGGCGGTATCACTTACGGAGTCTCCAACCTTGAATTAAATGCGGCTTACAGCACCATAGCAAATGAGGGCGAATATATAAAGCCAAGATTCTACACCAGAATACTGGATCACGATTTAAACGTATTAATCGACCACTCAAAACCTCAAAAAACTGCGGTTATAAAGAAAAGCACCGCCTATCTTTTAACCGATGCTATGAGAGATGTAATAAAACGGGGTACGAGTACCATTTGCAAGGTCAAAGGCGTGGACGTGGCGGGAAAGTCGGGCAGTACCAACAGCTATAGGGATGTGTGGTTTGCAGGCTATTCTCCATATTATACCTGCACCGTATGGGCGGGATATGATGACGACAATTATCCTTTGCCCGCCGGAAACTACAGAAATTATCACAAAAAAATCTGGCAAAAAGTGATGACTGAAATCCATAAGAACAAAAAATATAAACCGATAATGAAACAACCCCCTGATATTACATCGGCTGTAATTTGTAAAAAATCGGGAAAATTGGCTATAGACGGTCTTTGCTCCGCAGACGCAAGAGGCAGTATGGCATATTCGGAACTGTTTACACAGGAAACCGTTCCGAGCACCTATTGTGACAGACACATAAGCGTTGATATATGTTCCGAATCAGGCTTGCCTAAGAGTGAATTTTGTCCGCCTGATTTAATAAAATCAGGAGTCTTGATGACAAATGTTGACAATGAATCATACGGCACTGCGGATGCTCCCTACATATATAATAAAGACAAGCTCTGCACGATACATAATAACCAAACAAAAAATGAAGAAAACAACCTGAACAATGAAGACCCTGAAAATTCTGAATAAAAATAAGGTGAGAAATAAAATCTCACCTTATTTTTATTATCACACCGCTTTTCGCCTCTATTTTGTATTCCATCATTCCATCTTTTATAAAAGCTCTGCTCTTATCAAGACTGTAATATTTACCGTCTATATTGCTCGAAAAGACGATGACGGCAACGTCCTTGTCATAAGCCTCAAATTTCCACACCGGAACATTTACTGTCCTTGGTTCAGCATCCATATTTATTAAAACAACTATCTTGTTATCTTTAAAAAACCTTGCATATGCAAGCAGATTTTCTTCCTGATTCAAGAATATGACAGAGCCCTTTAAAAGTGCAATGTTTTCGTTCCTTAATTCAACTAATTTCTTATGAAGCTCTATTAATGAAAGATCCTCATTCCCCCAAGGATAGGTTCTTCTGTTGTCGGGATCGGTAAAGCCTACCTGTCCCGCCTCATCTGCATAATATATTGTAGGTGCACCGATTAGGGTCATCTGCATAATCACTCCAAGAATAAATATGGGCATATCTATATCTTTAGAAGCGGCATCATAGCCCAAATTATCCACACGACCGTGCATTTTATTGGTTCTTGTTAAAAATCTTGAATGGTCGTGATTAGACAGCTCGTTCATAGCCGTAAACAGTGAAGAATAAGGAAAGCTTAAAAAATTATTCAGCATAGTTGCGACAAACGCCTTAGAATTTCCCAAAAGCTCCGGCTTAAAATAATCCGAATGCTTCTCCATACCCGTTAAGAAAAAACTCACGGGTTCCATAAAGGCATCATAATTCATCACCGTATCCCACTCAAATGTCCCCAAATAATCCTTAGCGGAGCCGTAATGCTCCGCAATTATTATGGCATCGGGATTCGCAGTCTTTACCTCTTTTCTGAAATCCTTCCAGAATTTATGATTAAATTCATTGGAATATCCCAAATCCGCCGCAACATCAAGCCTCCATCCGTCAGCATTAAACGGAGGTGATACCCATTTCTTAGCTATCCTTAAAATATCATCATACAAAATCCGGCTGTTCTCATAATTAAGCTTAGGCAACGTGGAATGCCCCCACCATTTATCATATGAGGTATTAAAAGGAAAATCATCATCAGAAAATTTAAAATAGCTGTTATAGGGACTGTTTTTATCAATAAATGCACCCTTTTCATAGGACGGATTTTCATTATAAATCCCCTCCGCATCCAGCCATTTATTAAACGAGCCGCAGTGATTGAATACTCCGTCTAAAATAACCCTGATACCCCTTTTGTGTGCATTTTCAATTAATTCAATCAAAACCCTGTTGGACGCCTCAAGATTTTCTCTTTCCGTGGTTCTTTTAATATATGCCTTTGCCTTGCTGTTTTCTGAATCTTTGTCTATAGAACAGTCCTCATCTGTTATAATCTCACCGAAATGAGGATCTACATAATCATAATCCTGTGTATCATACTTATGATTTGAGGGGGATACAAATACGGGATTAAGGTAGATGGCAGATACTCCCAAATCTTTTAAATAATCAAGTTTTTTTATAATCCCTTTTAAATCTCCTCCAAAAAACTCAGGTACCGCCTTGATACTCGGGCAGGCGTTCCAATCGCTGTTGGTATATGACAGCTCGTCTAAATACTTATATTCGCCGTATTTTACATCATTACTCTTGTCCGCATTAAAAAATCTGTCCACAAATATCTGATAAAAAATAGCCCCTTTAGCCCAATCAGGTGTCTTAAAATCAGTAAAAATATTAAATAAATGAGATGAAGCGGGAACACTTTCCTCTAAGCCCAGACGGGCATAATAATAAGTCTTATTATCAAAAACTATCTCAAAATAGTATTCAATAAAATCATCACATGCCTTAAAGCCGGTCTCAAAAAAGTTAAAATATCTATCGCCCGCTATAAGCACAAGCGGCTTTTTTACGCCGTTTATGACGGCAAAACATCTTAAATTATCCTCCTTACCCACACGAAGCCTAACAGATACAACTTCGCATCTCTTAGGCTCCATCGGATTACAATAGTTTTGGGTACCGTCTGAAAAAATGGCATCCGTATTCAATTTTGTGATTTGCACTCCTTACACTACTCCTTAAAACTAAAAAATATTAAGCTCGGCTTTTTCTATCTCTCTGTTATCAAAAAGCCTTTCAAACTCCTGCGTACCTATTTTTTCCTTTTCAAGCAAAAGATCGGCACAGGCATGTAATATATCTTCATAAATCAGGATTAATCTGGTCGCCTCCTTATGGCAGAAATCAATTATCCTCTTCACCTCATTGTCTATCGCCATAGCGGTCTGCTCGCTGTATTGCTTGGTATGTGCAAGATCTCTTCCTATAAAGACCTCATCATCGGAATCCGTGTAGTCAATCGTTCCTATCGCATTTGACATTCCGTATCTGCATACCATAGCCCTTGCCGTGGCTGTAGCCTTTTGTATATCGCTTGATGCTCCCGTGGTGATATCCTTAAAGACTATTTCTTCCGCTACCCTACCTCCTAAATCCACCATTATTTCTTCAAGCATTGAATTCCTTGTATTAAACATATCATCACCTGTAGGTAACGGCATAGTATATCCCGCAGCGGATACTCCCGTGGGGATAATGGAAATTGTATGCACCTTATCCATATCGGGTAAAATATGGAATAAAATAGCATGCCCTGATTCGTGTATTGCGGTGATTTTCTTCTCTTTTTCGCTGATTACCCTGCTTTTTTTCTCCGTACCTATACCCGTTTTTATAAAGGCTTTCTCCATATCCGCCTTGGTTATAAAATGAGCCTCTTTTTTAGCCGCAATTATGGCAGCCTCATTAAGCATATTCTCCAAATCCGCTCCTGTCATTCCCGACGTTGTCTTTGCAATCTCCGAAAATATCACATCATCGGCTATCTTTTTATCCCTTGCATGTATATTGAGTATAGCCTCTCGCCCTTTTACGTCAGGTCGCCCCACACCGATTTTTCTGTCAAAACGTCCCGGTCTTAATATGGCGGGGTCTAAAATATCCACTCTGTTGGTGGCTGCAAGCACTATTATTCCGGAATTCTGTGCAAATCCGTCCATTTCCACAAGCATTTGATTCAAAGTCTGCTCTCTCTCATCGTGACTTCCGCCAAGCCCCGCCCCTCTTTTTCTGGCTACGGCATCTATCTCATCAATAAATACAATACAGGGTGCGTTCTGCTTCGCCTCATTGAACAAATCTCTTACACGGGAAGCGCCCACTCCGACGAACATTTCCACAAAATCAGAGCCTGAAATGCTGAAAAACGGTACATTAGCCTCTCCTGCCACCGCCTTTGCAAGCAGGGTCTTTCCCGTTCCCGGAGGCCCCACGAGCAGTATTCCCTTAGGGATTCTTGCCCCTAATTTGTTATACTTGGTAGGGTTCCTCAGAAAATCCACTATTTCTACAAGCTCTTCCTTTTCCTCATCACAGCCCGCCACAGCGGCAAAATTTATCTTATTGTCATTACTTGAAATTTTTCTGGCTTTACTCCTGCCGAAATTTGCCATCTTTGAATTTCCGCCGCTGTTGGCTATTGAAAAATTCCTGTTCATTATTATTATGGTGACAATTCCTATCGCCAAAAGTGCGATTATCGGAACAAACGTTCCCCAGAATAAATTGTCGTCCTTGACCGCCGCAACAGTATACAAAATGTCATATTTTTCGGCAATTTCCTTTAT
>CAUUGW010000009.1:0-18094 GCA_963544785.1 uncultured Lachnospiraceae bacterium
AGGGCTGTTCGCAGGGCATTACTTAAATGCTCTTATTGTAAAAACCTGTGAGGTGGATCTTATCAGGTTTACCACAAATTTGTCAACGGCAAGCTATGTTATATCCGCCTTAATTTCTTTGGTTTTTGCATTTCTTATAAATATAATCACCTATTTTTCATTAAAGAGGGTAAATATGACCGAGAGCTTAAAGAGTGTGGAATAGATATTTTTTGGATAGTTATATAATTAATTAATTGACATTTCTACTTTAAGGCACTATAATGTACTGAGAATTTAAATTAAATTAGAATTATTTATGCAATATGTATAATTCTAAAATATATTAATTTAGGAGGATTATATGAATTTCGTAAAGGTTGAGAATATCGGAAAGGTAGCCAAGATAACTATTTGTAACGAAAAGGCATTGAATGCTATGAACACCGAGATATTGCAGGAAATATCGGACACATTTGCCGCAATCAATCCTGAAGAGGTGTATTGTGTTGTTTTGACCGGTCAGGGCAGTAAGGCATTTGTTGCGGGAGCCGATATATCTGAAATGGCTGTAAAGTTCGGTAAAGAGGGCGAGATATTCGGACAGGTGGGAAATAAGGCTATGAGAAACGTGGAAATCTGTCCTGTTCCGGTAATTGCGGCGGTAAACGGTTTTGCATTGGGCGGAGGAAATGAGCTTGCAATGGCAAGTGACATAAGACTTTGCAGTGCAAATGCGGTGTTTGCACAGCCTGAGGCGGGACTTGGAATAACGCCCGGGTTCGGCGGAACACAGAGGCTCGGCAGGGTTCTCGGCTCTATGTCTATGGCTAAGGAAATCCTGTACAGCGGAAGGAACGTAAAGGCTGACGAGGCTCTTAGGATAGGTCTTGTAAATGCAGTATACGATACACAGGAAGAGCTGATGGAAGCCGCTATGAAGCTTGCGGAAAAAATAGCAAAGAACGCTCCGTTTGCAGTAAGGGCATGCAAGAAGGCAATAAATGAGGGTATAGAAATGCCTATGGAAAAGGCTATGCTGTTTGAGGCTCAGCTGTTCGGAAGCTGCTTTGATACACAGGATCAGAAGGACAGAATGGAAGCTTTCTTAAACAAGGGCAAGAAATAATTGTATAAAATCAAAAATATATAATATATGCTAATGACAAGGGAATATTTTGAGGAAAGGGGCGGTTTGAAATGAAAAGAATAGCAGTTTTTATGTTGGGACTTATGACTGCGTTGTTGCTTTCAGCCTGTGGAGGAGGATCTAAAGGAAGAGCGGACGATGTTTTAGAGGGAAAATACGTCGCCGTTACAGGAACAGCTATGGGTATGACCATTTCAGGAAAGGATATGGTAGGCTTCACGCTTGAATTGAAGAGCGGAGGCAAGGCAACAATGAATGTGGACGGTACATCCGTGAACGGCATATGGACAAACGATGATACAAATGTCACGGTTACCATTGATAAGGTCGATATGGTCGGAAAACTTGGAGAAGACACAATTCTGTTTGAGGGAATTTTAAAAGAACTTGTCGGAGCATCAATGGATCTGAAATTTGCAAAAGAGGGAACGGATGCGGCAAAGCCGGAAAACTTTTTACCTGAGGAAGAAAAAGCCCTTTTGGGGAGCTGGGTAGGAGTTTCAGTAGTAGATGTGCTCAGCAAGGATGTTTCAGGAGAAGTATCACCGGATTCCTTACAGGCAACTTTGAATCCGGATCATACATCAAGTATCAGCTATAAGGGAGAGGTAATTGGAACACCCAAGTGGAGTTATTTCGGCGGCACCGTGATGTTTGAGGGTGATATTGCGGGAGGCGCAAGCATCTACAGTAATTATAGCGACGGAGTCTTTACTATAACCTACAGTGCGGATGATTATTATGATTTTAAGATGGGACCTGCAAACTGAGTTTTAAGCAACCGCTGATTTATAAAAATTAAAATAATTGAAAAAGTACAATAAATAAGTGCAATGACAGCGTATTGTCCGTCATTGCACTTATTTGTTTTAAAATAAAAAAGAGCTGTCTAGGGGACTTGAACCCCCGACCTCCGCCTTACCAAGGCGACGCGCTACCGACTGCGCCAAGACAGCTTAAAGATACAACTACATCAGTTTATCAAAAAAGGTTGTAAAAGTCAAGCGGTTCAATGACAATTTTTTTTAATTAGGTATAGAATATTATGTAAAAATATGATAGAATATTAATCTTGATAATGATAGAGAAAAGCGTGAAGGGAGATTCACAGTTGTATGAAAGAATTAGAAAAGACCTATTCGCCGGCAGATATGGAAGACAGGATTTATAAAAAATGGTTGGATAACAAAAACTTTAAGACAATAATAGATAAAAATAAAAAACCTTTTACAATAATAATGCCTCCTCCGAATGTTACAGGACAGCTACATATGGGTCACGCACTTGATAATACGATGCAGGATATTTTAATCAGATATAAGAGAATGAAAGGATATAACGTACTCTGGCAGCCGGGTCTTGACCACGCGGCTATTGCAACGGAGGTAAAGGTGACCGAAGCCTTAAAAAAAGAGGGTATCGACAAGATAAGTCTCGGAAGAGAGGGCTTTTTAAAAAAGGCTTGGGAATGGAAAGAAAAATACGGCAATCACATAATTTTTCAGCTTCACAGGCTCGGTTGCAGTGCGGACTGGGACAGGACAAAGTTTACTATGGACGATGATTGTGAATATGCCGTAAAAAAAGTCTTTGTCGATTTGTATAATAAGGGCTTGATTTACAAGGGGAACAGGATAATAAACTGGTGTCCCGTGTGTAAGACCACGATTTCAGACGCTGAAGTGGAATATGTGGAAAAAGAGGGCTCTCTTTGGTATATAAAGTATCCCTTGTCAGAAGATGAGAATACCTGCCTTTATATCGCCACGAGCAGACCTGAAACAATGCTCGGTGATGTGGCGGTTGCGGTAAACCCTAAAGACGAAAGATATAAAAATTTAGTCGGAAAGATGCTTAAACTGCCGCTTACGGACAGAGAAATTCCAATTATTGCAGATGACTATGTGGAGCTTGATTTCGGTTCAGGTTGCGTAAAAATTACTCCGGCACACGACCCCAATGACTTTGAGGTCGGAAAGAGGCATAACCTCGAAGGAATAAATCTTTTTAACGATGATGCGATAATGAATGATAATTGCGGAAAATATAAGGGATTATCGGTTATCGAAGCAAGAAAGAAAATAGTAGATGATTTAAAAGAGGCGGGACTGCTTTTAAAGGTGGAAAAACTTAATCATAATGTGGGTACGCATGACAGATGTCACAGTATGATAGAGCCTATGATAAAGCCTCAATGGTTTGTAAAAATGCAGCCGCTTGTAGCTCTCTGTCTTGAGGCTGATAAAAAAGAAGAGTTGAATTTGATTCCGCAGGGAATAAACAAGCTTTATCACAACTGGCTTGATAATATGAGGGATTGGTGCATCTCAAGACAGCTGTGGTGGGGACACAGGATACCGGCTTATTATTGCAAAAAATGCGGGCATATACACGTAAGTATTGATACGACACCGGAAAAATGTGATAAATGCGGTCACGAGGAATTTATAGAAGATGATGACACATTGGACACATGGTTCAGTTCGGCATTATGGCCGTTTATTACTTTGGGTTGGCCGAACGATACGGAAGAATTAAGACATTTTTATCCCACAGATGTGTTGGTTACAGGCTATGATATACTGTTTTTCTGGGTAATCAGAATGATCTTTTCAGGATTGTATCACACCGGCAAAATGCCTTTTAATACCGTCTTATTCCACGGGCTGATAAGAGATGAACATAACAGGAAGATGAGTAAATCATTGGGCAACGGCGTGAATCCGTTAGAGATAATTGATGAATATGGGGCTGATGCCCTAAGGCTTATGCTTGTCACAGGGAATGCTCCCGGGCATGATATGCGTTTTATAACAGCTAAGGTCGAGGCAGCCAGAAACTTTGCAAATAAAATTTGGAATGCTTCAAGGTTTATCATGATGAACCTTAAAAACACAAAATTGCCGAGAAGCATAGACATCAAGGATTTACAGATATCGGACAGGTATATACTGTCAAAATTAAATGACCTGATTTTGGATATGGATAGCAATATGGAAAAATATGAGATGGGTATTGCGGTACAGAAGGTCTATGATTTTGTTTGGGACGAATTCTGTGACTGGTATATAGAGATGGTGAAGCCGAGGCTCTATGATGAGGCTGATAGCACTAAGGTTGCCGCACTTTGGACGTTAAACAGGGTGTTGTCCGATTCGCTTAAGCTTTTACACCCCTTTATGCCTTTTATTACAGATGAGATTTATTGTATATTGAATAATGCCGACACCGTTATTAACAAGAGCTTTCCCACATTCGACAAAGACTTTGATTTTAAGGAGGATGCACGGACGGTAGATGTGATAAAGGATGCGATAAGAAAAATCAGAGAAATAAGAAAGGATATGAACGTCCCGTTATCCAAGAAAACCTCTATATTTGTGGTGACTGAAAATGATGTTTTAACGGACGGATTCAATAGAGGAATCATATTTTTCAAATCCTTAGCCAAGGCGAATGAGGTGCATATACAGCCTGATAAAGCGGGCATAGGAGATGATGCGGTATCCGTGGTGCTGTCCGAAGGGTTGATTTATCTGCCGCTTTCAGAGCTTATAGACAGGGAAAAAGAGCTTGACAGATTGAATGCTCAAAAGGAGAAGCTGTTAAAAGAAATTGCACGTTCCGAAAATATGTTAAACAATGAAAACTTTATAAAAAGGGCAAAACAGGAAAAAATAGATGCTGAAAAAAGTAAATATGAGGATTATAAAAAAGAACTTGAGATGGTGAATACAAGGCTTGAAAAATTATGATTTCAGTTTGAAAAGATTGGAGAATTATGCTGAATTTTGATGATGAGATAAAAAAATTTCAACCTATACTGGAGCTTGAGGGAGTAAGTAATTTTATACAAAACACGGATTTAAGCGATATTTCCGATATTTTGGTGGAGACCATTAAAAAATCGGGCGAAACGAAAACGGTGAGAAAGCTATGATTAGATGCTACAACTGTGGAAATGTGCTAAGTGATGGAGATTATTGTCCTTTTTGCAATTCTGAGGTTGAAGACTACAAGAAAATAGTTGTAAAATCATTTTTGTTATACAATGAGGCTTTGGAAGCTGCAAGGCTTAGAGATATTTCAAGGGCTGTTCCCTTATTAAAAAGTGCGTTAAAGGCTTATAAATCAAATACCGATGCAAGGAATCTGCTTGGACTTTGCTACTATGAGATAGGAGAGGTAATGCTTGCTCTTAAGGAATGGGTAATCAGCAAAAACCTGTCGCCTAAGAACAATCTGGCATCTCACTATATCTCGGTTGTGAGCTTCAACAGGCAAAAATTGGAAAATATGAACAGCGTAATAAGAAAATACAACCTTGCACTTAGAGACTGTAAAAGCGGGAAAATGGACGTGGCTATAATTCAGCTTAAAAAAGTGGTAAACAGCAAGGTTTTAAATATTTTAAAAGCGAAGCAGCTTTTAGCGATGATTTATATTAAAAGCGAGGACTATAAAAAGGCGTTAAGTGTCTTAAATCAGGCTGAAAAGATTGACAGATACAATACAATGACCTTGACATACAAAAAAGAGGCTGAAAGCCATTTGACGGATAAGAAAAATGGTAAAAAATCAAGTGCATTTGATTTAAAAGATGATACAAAAGAAACGGGGAACACCGTAAACGAAGAATATTTTAACTATGTGAGCTATAAGGAAGCATCTCCGGTTGCGGCTATAGGAAGCCTTATTTTCGGCATTATTTTGGGAGGTATTTTGGTGTGGCTTTTGATACTTCCCGCCAAAGAGCAGAATATTGCCAAGCAATATAATAAAGAAATCAATCTGATTAGCGAAAAAAATGCCATATTGCAAAATGATATAAATAATCTGAAAGATGAGATAGCGTCATATAAACAGGCTGCCGATGATATAAAGAACGATACGCAGAATAAGCTTAAAGCCGCTAAAATGTCTAAAGTACTTTTGTCCGCCTTTGTGAGTGAAAAAAATAATAACAGACAGGAGGCAAAGGACAGCCTTTTGAAAATAAAGTCGGAAAAGCTTAATGATGATGAACGTGTGCTTTATTTCGATATGGTGGGCAGATTGTTTGAAGATGATATAAAGAAAAGCTACAACAGTGCCTATAATGATTTTAGGAAAAAGAATTATAATAAGGCTATTGACGGGTTTAAAGAGCTTCTTAAATTAAAGCCGGATCACGACGATGCCCTCTATTATCTGGCACAGTGCTATGTGAATAAGGATGAAAAGGTTTCTGCGGAGTCCGCTTTAAAAGAATATCTGCAAATATTGCCTAGCGGTAAGCATAGCAGAGCCGTGAACAGGGATTTGATAAAAATCAGATCGGAGCTTAATTCAGGGGGAATTGATGAATAATAATTACGATAACGAGCAAAAAAGAATAAGAAATTTTTGCATAATAGCACATATTGACCATGGGAAATCCACATTAGCCGACAGAATAATAGAAAAAACGGGACTTTTGACCGGCAGAGAAATGCAAAATCAGGTGCTTGATAATATGGATCTTGAGCGTGAAAGAGGAATAACCATAAAATCTCAGGCTGTAAGGACCGTATACAAGGCGAAGGACGGAACGGAGTATATTTTTAATCTTATTGATACACCGGGGCACGTCGATTTTAACTATGAGGTGTCAAGGAGTCTTGCCGCCTGTGACGGAGCTATATTGGTCGTGGATTCAACCCAAGGGGTGGAGGCGCAGACCCTGGCGAATGTATATTTGGCACTTGATCATAACTTGGACGTTGTGCCGGTGATAAATAAGATTGATTTACCGAGTGCCGACCCTGAGAGAGTAAAGGAAGAGATAGAAAATATTATAGGAATAGACGCATCCGAAGCACCCCTCGTATCCGCCAAAAGCGGGCTTAACGTGGAAGACGTATTGGAAGCGGTGGTAAAAAACATTCCCTCTCCGCAGGGTGATATTGAAGAGCCCTTGCAGGCTCTTATATTTGATTCCGTATATGACCCGTACAAGGGTGTAATTATCTTCGTGCGTCTGATGAACGGACAGGTAAGTGCCGGAGATGAAATACTTTTGATGGCAAGCGGATTAAAGGCAAGGGTGGACGATCTCGGATATTTCGGAGCCGGAAGCTTTATAAGTGCACCCGTATTAAAGGCGGGAATGGTGGGATACATCACCGCCGGTATAAAAAATATTGCAAATGCAAGAGTGGGTGACACCGTAACATTGGTGAACAGATCCTGTAAGGAAGCTTTGCCGGGCTATAAAAAAGTCAATTCTATGGTTTATTGCGGATTGTATCCGGCGGACGGAGCCGATTATGAGAACCTAAAGGACGCTCTCCTTAAGCTGCAATTAAATGATGCGGCGCTTCAGTTCGAGCCTGAAACATCTACGGCATTGGGCTTCGGATTTCGATGCGGATTTTTGGGGCTTTTGCACCTTGAAGTGATTCAGGAAAGACTTGAGCGGGAATACGACCTCGACCTTGTGACCACCGCACCGAGTGTTATTTATAAAATTTATAAGAATGACGGCACTATGATTAATTTGACAAACCCGTCAAATATGCCTGATCCTGCATCGGTTGACTATATGGAAGAGCCGTTTGTCGCAGCCGAAATAATGGTGACATCGGAATTTATCGGTGCTATAATGGAACTTTGTCAGGAAAGGCGCGGAGTTTATCAAAGCGTGGATTATATTGAGGCGGGAAGAGCCGTGGTGAAATATAAGCTTCCGTTAAATGAGATAATATATGATTTTTTTGATGCCCTTAAATCAAGGTCAAGGGGTTATGCCTCACTTGATTATGAACTGTGCGGTTATGAAACATCCAAGCTTTTAAAACTTGATATTCTGATAAACAAGGAGCAGGTAGATGCCCTGTCTTTTATAATACATGAGGACAGAGCCTATGAGAGGGGCAGAAAGATGTGTGAAAAGCTGAAAAATGAAATACCCCGTCAGCTTTTTGAAATCCCTATTCAGGCGGCTATCGGCAGCAAGGTAATAGCAAGAGAGACCGTAAAGGCATTAAGAAAGGACGTGCTTGCAAAATGTTACGGCGGTGACATTTCAAGAAAGAAAAAACTGCTTGAAAAGCAAAAAGAGGGCAAGAAGAGAATGAGACAGATAGGAAGCGTAGAGGTTCCGCAGAAAGCATTTATGAGTGTATTAAAGCTTGATGAAGAATAAAATAATAAAACGCCACTAAAGAAAGTGGCGTTTTATTACATAATATATAATATATAAATGTTGAAAGAGGGAGTATTCACTTAAATAGTGAATATGAATATGAAAAAGTTTATGTTTATAAGATACAGGCAATTTATGGATAGAATATGAACTATATGTAAAACATCAATTAATTTTTTATTTTAAAATGTAAATTGATGTGTTATAAGCTGAAACTTAAAAATAAGGAGAAGGAATGGAAGGAATTTGTATAGACTCTCTTATAAAAAAAGATGAGGATATGTCAAAACACTCAAGTTTTAAAGCGGGGGGAAGAGCCGAATATTTTGCAACTCCCGAAAACGAAGAAGAGGTTTTAAGATGTCTTCGTTATGCCGAGGAAAAAAACCTTGATTATTACGTTATAGGCAACGGCAGCAATATTTTGGTGTCCGATAACGGCTATAACGGTCTTATTATAAAGCTTGGGGAACAGCTGTCGAAAATTAACGTGGATAATAACATCATTACAGCCTATGCGGGAGCATTGATGAAAGATATAAATGCGGCGGCAATAGAAAATCAGCTCTCAGGCTTTGAGGGACTGTCGGGGATTCCGGGGAGTATAGGCGGAGCTGTGGCTATGAATGCCGGTGCCTATGATTATGAAACAAAAAATATTGTAAAGGATGTAAGACTTATAAATGCCGATGGTGAAATTGTCACCCTTGGTGTGGATAAGTTGGAGATGGGATACAGGAGCAGCATTTTTACAACAAATAAAAATATCGCACTTAAAATAAGGCTTGAATTAAAAAAAGAGGATATAAACACGATAAAAGACAGGGTGAACGATTTTACATTAAGAAGAGAGAAGAGCCAGCCTTTGGAGTATGCAAGTGCAGGCAGTACATTCAAAAGACCCGAGGGTTATTTTGTGGGAAAACTTGTGGAGGACACCGGATTAAAAGGCATTTCGGTAGGTGATGCCATGGTATCGGTAAAACACGGTGGCTTCGTGATTAACAAAGGCAAGGCAACGGCTACCGAGATTTATGAATTGATTTGTTTGATTATATCAAGAATTTATGCCAAGTATCAGGTGAAATTGCAACCGGAGGTAAGACTTATAGGAGATTTTAAATTTTAATAAAATAGTTACAAATATTTTGATGACATTATGGATAAATGATGGTATAATATACTACATATGGCAGTTAAGAGATGTTTTTAACTCATTTTATAAGAAGGATAGAAAAATGTATAATAAAAGCAAAACATATGCTAAAATTAAGATTATCAGAAAAGTTACATTAAGCATTTTTACATTTTCGCTGATAGGCGGAATTTCGTGCTTTGCATATACCGAGAATAAGTATAATACGATTACAGATTTAATTAAGAATAATGTAGCCACGATGGCAAACGCAAAAGAAAATACGGTAAATAAAGAAATAACGGAGCTTGAAAACATAGGTGTTGAGGAAGAAAAAAATATAGAGGAGCTTAAATATTTGTCCTCAAACGAGGTACTTAAGGACACTGAAAATGAATCGACACAGCAGAAAAATGACATATCCGAAATAGAAGATAAGACGGATACTGTAAGTGAAAAAGACGATAAGAATAAGTCCGATAAGCCTAAGACAAAGAACGGCAATAACTTTTTTGATAACTCGCTTTTTATCGGAAATTCCCTTGTGGTGGGGCTGTCAAGATGGGGAAATTTGAATAATTCCACATTTTATGCCGTGGAGGGTTTAAATGTCAACTCATTTTTTAATACGGACAAGTTTGTTTTGGGAGGTAAAAAGACCACTCCGGAGAAAGCCTTATCTATAGGAGAATATGACAAGGTGTTTTTGATGTTCGGCATCAACGAGATATCATGGAGGAGTAAAGAGGCATTTATAAACAGATATATGGACATAGTAGAGGCTATCAGAAAAAAGCAGCCCAAGGCAAAAATATATATTCAAAGTATGCTCTATGTCACCCAAAGCAAAAGCTCAAAAGACAAGATATTTAACAACAAAAATGTGATAAGTCTGAATAAGAAGATAGAGAAGATGGCAAAGGATAGCGGTCTTAAATACATCGATATCAATAAGGTGTTGTGTGACGGAAAGAGATATTTGCCTAATGATGCGTCAACCGACGGAATACATTTGAATGCAAAATATTGTAATAAGTGGAAAAAGAGTTTGTTAAATTATTTTAATCTTAATCAATAATTTTTGGAGGAACTCGGTTTGAAAAACTTAGTTAATGGTACTAAATTTGTTTTAATATTGTTTATAATCGTTTTATCGACTGCCTGCGGCAAAAAGGAACCGGCAAATTATGAATTTAAGGCATCGGATTTGGCTTCTTCAATAGTCGACAGTATGAAATTTGAAGATGATTTGGCACAGGTTGACAGGGAGAGTGTCGTAAGCAAATATGATACGGGGGAGCTGAATATTGATAATTCAAGTGTCTATATGAGTACCACCGCCACGTCGGAAGAGGTAGCGGTATTTGTGCTTGAAGATGAAAAACAGGCACAGACCGTTTTAGATAAGTGTACAAGCAGACTTGATGCACAAAGAACCGTTTATTCATCTTATGCACCGCAGGAGGTGACAAGGCTTGACAACAGCTATATAGAAAGAAGAAAAAATATAGTGGTGCTTTGTGTTACCTCGGACAGCGATGCGGCGAAAAAGATTGTAGATAATTTTTTAGATAAGCTGTAATTTTTATATTGAGGGGGCTATGTCGTTTTCAGCAAATGTAAAAAATGAAATAGTAAAGAGTGAAATTATTACCGCAAGGCACTGTAAAATAGCGGCATTATCAGGAATATTTCTGTGCGGAAATGTTTCCGTTGAAGAAAATAAGGTGATTTTATCAAGTGAAAACAAGTCGTTGATAGATTTTTCGGATAATCTGCTTGAGAGTGTTTGCGAAAATAATATAGCCGTCATTAAGGACAACATAACACGTAAATACAGACTTAAGCTCAATCATAAGGACAGCAGTAGGCTTTTGGAGATTTTAAAAATCAACTGTTTTTTGTGCGATAATGTGAGCCTTAATGATATTGATTTGAGTAAACAGTGCTGTAAAAGAGCATTTATAATGGGTGCTTTTATGGCATCGGGGTCTTTAAGCAATCCCGATAAGACCTATCATTTGGAGATAATATCCAAGATTAGAGGAGTTGCGGAGCTTATAAAAGACAGCTTTCTTGAATTTGAGGTGGAATCGAAGATTTTAAAACGCAAGGACAGCTTCGTGCTTTATGTCAAAAACAGCGAGGTGATTTCTCAGGCATTGTTGGTTATGAATGCCAGCAACGCATTGCTTAGGCTCACCAATATCAGAATTGAGAAAAATTTTAAAAACAATATAAACAGGCGGGTTAATTTTGAAAGTTCAAATATATGTAAGGCGGCAAAGGCGGCGAGTGCTCAGATAAGAGATATTGAACTTATAAACGAAAAAATCGGAATTGATTCTCTTCCTGCAAATCTACAGGAGGCGGCAATATTAAGACTTGAAAACAGGGAATTGTCCCTTAATGAATTATCCGACGTGTCGGGTAATTTAAGCAAGTCATGTATTAATCACAGGTTAAGGAAGCTTAAAGAAATAGCAAAAAACTTATAGTTGCTTGGCGGCAAAAGGAGGAAAAAAATGTTAGTATCGGCAAAGGAAATGTTGGACAAGGCTAAAAAAGGTCATTATGCGGTGGGTCAGTTTAATATAAACAACCTCGAGTGGACAAAGGCCATTTTACTTACCGCACAGGAGAACAACTCTCCGGTTATACTCGGAGTATCCGAGGGTGCGGGGAAGTATATGTGCGGCTATAAGACCGTGGCTGAAATGGTAAAATGTATGATAGATGAACTGAAAATCACGGTGCCGGTGGCATTGCATTTGGATCACGGCTCTTATGAGGCTTGTATGAAGTGTATTGATGCGGGCTTCAGTTCAGTAATGTTTGACGGCTCACATTTTGCTATAGATGAAAACATCGAAAAGACAAAGGCGATGGTTGATATGGCACATAAAAACGGCTTATCCATAGAGGCTGAGGTCGGCTCTATAGGCGGAGAAGAAGACGGTGTAATAGGCGCCGGTGAGGTGGCTGATCCCAACGAGTGCAAGAAGATAGCGGATTTAGGCGTTGATATGCTTGCGGCGGGCATCGGAAATATCCACGGAAAATATCCTGCAAACTGGAAAGGCTTAAGCTTTGAAACCTTGGAGGCTATAAACAACCTGACAGGTGATATGCCTCTCGTATTACACGGAGGTACGGGAATCCCGTCAGATATGATAAAGAAAGCGATATCGTTAGGTGTATCCAAAATCAACGTAAATACCGAGTGTCAATTAAGTTTTGCCGCAGCCACGAGAAAATATATCGAGGCGGGAAAAGATTTGGAGGGAAAAGGCTTTGACCCGAGAAAGCTTTTAAAAGACGGAACCGATGCAATCATGGCTACCGTTAAGGAAAAGATAGAGCTGTTCGGCTCTGTAAACAAGGCGTAAAAAATTAAGATTTCAGAGAATATTGATATATGTTGGATAATCCTATAAGCAAAGTCTTCGGCAAGAACGTTTTTAACGATTCCGTGATGCAAAAAAGACTTCCGGCAAAAATTTATAATGAACTTAAGAAAACAATAGAGCAGGGGAAGGAGCTGACCTCCTCCCTTGCTGATGTTATAGCCCATGAAATGAAAGAGTGGGCTATAGAAAACGGAGCTACCCATTATACACACTGGTTTCAACCCCTGACCGGAGCTACTGCGGAAAAACACGACTCATTTATTTCCGTGGTGCTTGATTCCGGAAAGGTTCTTATGCACTTTTCCGGCAAGGAGCTGATAAAAGGAGAGCCTGACGCATCATCATTTCCGTCAGGGGGGCTTCGTGCCACCTTTGAAGCAAGGGGATATACGGCGTGGGACTGCACCTCTCCTGCTTTTATCAGAAAAGATGCTTTGGGAGCGACTCTTGTTATTCCCACGGCATTTTGTTCCTATAAAGGCGATGCCCTCGATGAAAAAACACCGTTACTGAGATCCATGCAGGCTATAAACAAGGTAACGTTAAGACTGCTTCGTTTGCTGGGAAACGGCACTGCCAAGAGAGTAAAGGTTTCTGTAGGAGCTGAGCAGGAATACTTTATCATAGACAGAGAAAAATACCTTAAGCGAAAGGATCTTATATATACGGGCAGAACTCTGTTCGGAGCAAGGCCTCCGAAAGGTCAGGAAATGGACGATCACTATTTCGGTGCCATAAAGGAGCGTATCGGTGCTTTCATGAAAGACGTAAATGAGGAGCTGTGGAGTCTTGGAGTCACTTCCAAGACACAGCACAACGAGGCGGCACCGGCTCAGCATGAGCTTGCCATAATCTATTCCGAGGCGAATGTGGCGACCGACCATAATCAGATAGTAATGGAAACCTTAAAAAAAGTGGCTGTCAGGCATAATTTGCAATGTCTGCTTCACGAAAAGCCGTTTTTAGGTGTGAACGGCTCGGGAAAGCACAACAACTGGTCTTTGATTACCGATGACGGAATAAATCTGCTCGAGCCCGGCAAGACACCGCATGAAAACAGACAGTTTTTGCTTATTTTAAGCTGTGTTTTAAGGGCTGTAAATCTTCACGGCGATATAATCAGACAGTCTGCGGCGGTTCTTGGAAATGATTTAAGATTGGGAACGGCGGAGGCACCTCCCGCTATTATTTCGGTATTTTTAGGGGATCAGCTAAGAGATGTAGTGGAGCAGCTTATTGAAAAGGGAGCGGCAACACACTCTCTAAAGGGGAAGAAGCTGGTTACGGGTGTAAGCACCCTGCCCGATTTTTCAGTGGATGCCACCGACAGGAACAGGACATCTCCGTTCGCTTTTACCGGAAATAAATTCGAGTTTCGTATGGTAGGCTCAAGCGACAGTATTGCAAGGGCAAACACTGCTCTTAACACGATAGTTGCGGAGAGCTTTGAAGCCGCCTGTGAATTTATTGAAAATTCCGAAAATAAAGAGGAAGCTATACAGACAGTTATTGTGGAGAATTTCAAAAACAACAGTAAGATTATTTTTGACGGAAACGGTTATGACGCCTCTTGGATAGAAGAGGCAAAGAGGAGAGGACTCCCTAATATAGATTGTACCGTAAAGGCGATAGCCGCTCTTGAAAAAGAGGAAAACATAAGGCTTTTTGAAAAATACCTTGTGATGAGCGAAAATGAGTTGAAGTCAAGGGCGGAGATTGAATACGAAAAATATGCAAAGACCGTGAATATTGAAGCAAGATCAAGTATCAATATTGTTACGAAGCAGCTGCTGCCTGCGGTTATCAGCTATACCCATGCTTTGGCGGACACCGCCAATTCAGTTGCAAAGCTCGGAATAGAGCCTGTTGTTCAAAGGAAATTACTGAAAGATATTAATAATTTGCTTATTAAGGCAAGTGATATGCTTGATGAATTAAAAGAACATACGGAGGATGCGGCAAGTATAGCCAATATGAAAGACAGGGCATTTTATTTCAGGAATAATGTTGTAGGCAGAATGGAAGCTCTAAGAGGATATGTTGACAGCCTTGAGCTGTTGGTCGATAAAAAATACTGGCCGATGCCCTCATATGGAGATATATTATTTGAGGTGTAGGCTTTTAGCACATAAGAATACTTGAAAAAATTGCTGAATTATGCTATTGTATTTTAGATATTCATGTAAAATTTAGGAGGATATAATGAAACATACTATTGAAAAGAAGGACAATAATACCGCTGTAATAAATATCACGGTTGAACATGGAGAGTTTGACAAGGGACTTGAGGCAGCTTATAAAAAAATAAGAAACAGAATCAGTATTCCGGGATTCAGAAGAGGTAAGGCTACAAGAAAGACAATAGAAAAGCTGTACGGCGTTCAGATATTTTTTGAGGATGCTATAAACCACTGTATTCCGTTTGCATATCAGAGCTTTTTGGACGAGGAAAAAGGGCTTGATATAGTGTCAAAACCGCAGTATGATTTAAAAGATGACGTAGTTGTAACCAAGGACGGTTTTGAATTTACAGCAACGGTAGCCACCAAACCTCCGGTTACTTTAGGAGAGTATAAGCATGTAAAGATTGAGCTTAAAAAAGAAGAGGTTACGGACGAGGTGATTCAGGCGGCTATAGATGCGGAGCTTGATAAAAATGCGAGAATAGTGCCGGTTGATGAAAATGACACCGCAAGAAAGGGAGATACCTGTGTTATCGACTATGAGGGATTTGTAGACGGCACGGCTTTTGACGGCGGTAAGGGCAAGGCTCATCCTCTGGAGCTCGGCTCAAATTCATTTATACCCGGATTTGAGGATCAGCTCATAGGTGTAAAGGCGGGATCGGACATTGAAATAAAGGTAACATTCCCTGAAAACTATCATGGAAAGGATCTCTCCGGAAAGGATGCCGTATTTAAGTGTCATATAAATGAGATAAAGAGAAAAGAGCGTCCTCCATTTGATGATGATTTTGTTCAGGATATTTCAGAGTACAATACGGTTTCTGAATATAGGGATAATCTTAAAAAGAAATTGACAGCAGAGTATGAGGATGAGTTTACCAAGAAAAAGGAAGACCTTGCGGTAGCCAAGGCGACTGAAAATGCTACCGTTGAGATCCCTGAATTGATGATAGAAACACAGACCGATAATCTTCTGGAACAGCATTTCAACACCATAAAGGGATATGGGCTTGATGTTCAAAAATATATGGAAATCACCGGCATGAGCATCGAGAATATGCGTGGCATAATGAGAGAAGAGGCTGAAAAAAGATGTAAGGTCAGCCTTGTTCTTGAGGCTATAAGCAAGGCTGAAAACTATGTTGTGACACAGGAAGAGATGGATGAAAGAATAGAGGAGATGGCAAAGCAGTATAATCTCGAGCTTGAACAGGTAAGAGAGGTTATGAACGCCACAAACGGTGAAACTTTGAAGCAGGAGATAGCTTTAAGTAAGGCGGTGAAAATGATTACGGACGGAGCCGAATTGGTTGAGCCTAAAGAAGAAAAAAAGTAAGAAAAGCCGGAATAATTATGGAGGAATAAGAATTGAATTATTTTAACAGTTTGGTACCTACAGTTATTGAGGAAACAAACCGAGGAGAAAGAGCCTTTGATATATATTCAAGACTTTTAAAAGAGAGGATTATTTTTCTCGGAGAAGAGGTGAATGAGGTCACGGCAGGTCTTGTGGTGGCACAGCTTCTGTTCCTTGAAAGCGAAGATCCGGATAAGGATATACAGCTGTATATCAACTCTCCCGGCGGAATGGTAACCGCAGGCATGGCTATTTATGATACCATGCAGTACATAAAATGTGATGTATCCACTATCTGTGTGGGGCTTGCCGCATCTATGGGAGCATTGCTGTTATCGGGCGGTGCAAAGGGCAAGAGACTTGCTCTTCCAAATGCTGAAATAATGATACATCAGCCGTCAGGCGGAGCGAGAGGACAGGCTACGGATATCAGAATAGTTGCTGACAATATCATTAAGACCAAGAATAAATTAAATGAGATTTTGGCACAAAACACCGGTCAAAGCATAGAGCAGGTAGCAATAGATACCGAGAGGGATAACTATATGTCAGCCATTGAGGCTAAGGAATACGGGCTGATTGACGAGGTTATTACTCACAGGGCGAAAGTACAAGGAGAATAATTGCTTTGGCTAACGATAAAGATAAAACAAGAAATAAAAAAGAAAATAAAGAAAATCATTTAAAATGTTCTTTTTGCGGAAAGAGCGCCTCAGAGGTAAAGAGGCTCATATCAAGTCCTAACGGGTCTTATATCTGTGATGAATGTGTAGACATCTGTTCCGAGATGATAAATGAGCAGCTGTATGATGAAATGGATGAAAGTGATGTTCCTGAGGATGATGTGTTGCGTCTGTTAAAGCCTAAAGAGCTTAAAGCCAAGCTTGATGAGTATGTAATAGGACAGGAAAGGGCTAAAAAGGTTCTGTCTGTGGCTGTTTATAATCATTATAAGCGAATAATAGCAGGAGAACATCTGAACGTGGAGCTGCAAAAAAGCAATATACTTATGCTTGGACCTACGGGAACCGGAAAGACTCTGTTAGCGGGAACACTTGCAAAGCTTCTTAATGTGCCGTTTGCAATAGCAGATGCCACTTCTTTAACAGAGGCGGGATATGTGGGTGAGGACGTTGAAAATATTTTGCTTAAACTCATTCAGGCAGCAGATTATGACATAGACAGAGCACAGCTTGGAATTATTTATATAGATGAGATAGATAAGATTACCAGAAAAAGTGAAAACCCCTCTATTACCAGAGATGTATCGGGAGAGGGTGTACAGCAGGCTCTGCTTAAAATATTGGAGGGTACAATAGCCTCCGTACCTCCTCAGGGAGGCAGAAAGCACCCGCATCAGGAGCTGATTACTATAGATACAAAGGATATTTTATTTATATGCGGCGGAGCTTTTGAGGGACTTGATAAGATAATAGCCAAGAGAATGGATAAAAAGGGCATGGGCTTCAATGCGGACGTTGTTTCCAAAACGGAATTGCAGTTCGCAAATGTCTTTGAAAACGTGATGCCGGCGGATTTTATAAAATTCGGTATGATACCCGAGCTTATGGGAAGATTGCCTATGGTTGTATCCTTGGAGCCTATGACGGAAGAGATTTTAATGAAAATACTGGTAGAGCCTAAAAATTCTATTGTAAAAGAATATACGGAGCTGTTCAACTTAGACAACATGAAGCTTGAATTTGATGAAT
>CAUUGW010000010.1:0-17554 GCA_963544785.1 uncultured Lachnospiraceae bacterium
GCTAATTCCATTTTAGATGTGGCAAACGGTGCAAAAAATGTCATAATTGCAGTAGATGAGGTATCAATAGCATCAAATGTTCAAGCCGAATCAATCAGTCAAATAACCGTAGCGGTAGATCAGATATCAAGTGTAATTCAAAGCAACTCAGCTACCAGCGAGGAGGCTGCGGCGGCTTCCGAGGAGTTGAACGGACAGGCGGAAGTATTAAAAGACCTTGTAGGTAAATTTACAATAGCAGAAGTGTAACAGCTTTTAATAAATTATCTTCCCTAAAACTCGTTTATGCTTAAAATATAAGCATAGACGAGTTTTATTTTATGGAAGAAAACGCTATAATATTCCTGTTTAAATAACTTAGCTTGAATTTTGAGAAAATATATCAGAAATCTTTTGCGAAAAAATTTGATAATTTCTTATCGAAAAATTTTAATCAAACAAAGATAAATAGTTGCCTTTTACATACTGTTCCCTGGAATTTCCATATTTCAGCTTATAATATCCCTTCGCATTATATTCCATATCCTTGCTGTAATATACCGCATTATCATCTATCTTATATATGAGGGCGGCATCAAAGTCCCTGCTTAACTTTTTTGCATCGGTAAAATCCTCATTGTATTTATATATAGTGTATTTATTATCAAAATTATAAATTGCCAAATATATTTTTTTATCTTTTAGGCTCAAATGCAATTCAACATTATCTATCATCTTATGCTTCTTTCCTGAATAAGTGATGCTGTGTAAAGTCATAGGAGAAGGATCATTGCTCGGCTCAAAATACAAAATTCTGTTTTTTCCGAACCTTATCGCACCACATTCAGTTGCCAAAGTTTCGGTTTTATCGGTTTTAATATTTACTCGTTTCAGATAATAGGTACTATCACTTAAGAAAGCCTTAAAATTCGTTTCCAAATAATAAATGTAATCTCCCTTTACATAAGCGATTTGCAGGTCATAGGATTCCTTAAGCTTTTTATTAAAGGTCTTTATCGTGCGAGGCATTGTACCCTCGGTGCTTACAGCCGTTAAATTAAGCCTCTTATCGCTTCCCCTTTGCAGAAAATAAGCATATTCGTCATTAAACCAGACCCTATCCAATACATTATTGCATTTAAATATTTGTGAATTATCCGCTTTTTGAAAGATAGAGAATTCACCCTTATTTGTAAGTGTAAATTTGAACAAATCACTGCTGTCGGAGTCTATCGCTTTTTCATAGTCCACATATAAATCGGCAAAATCATCAGCCTTTGCCTCTATTATTAACAATCTGCCAATCAATATCAGCATTGCAAAAGCTATAAAATAAATTGAAATTCTTTGCTTTTTCATCTTAAGCTCCTCCCTTTTAAAATTTCTAATAGAGTTGATAATTATTATAACTATTTTTTGTTTATATTCAATATAAATTGAGTTAATGCTGAAAAACTTATTTAAAATATCAAAACTTAATATAATAAGCCATTGACAAAAGAATCTTTAGTAGTATAATATGATTTAGAAAGGTTAGCCACAGCTAACTAAAAAGGAGGCTTACTTAATGGTTTATAAAAGAAGAAATACGGTATTTAGAATAACCGCATTATTTATGAGCTTGATTATGCTGATTACGGTTTCGCCGATAATCAGTTTGGCAAGTTCTGATTTTTCCGGTTATTCTATTTTTAAAGCACAGGGAAATAATGATTTTGCGGAGTATCTGGCAGATGCACTTGGCAAAGGAGAGAGGAATATCGGTCTTGGAATACATATTCAAAATGTAAGTAATGTCGAAATTACCTCCGCTTTGAAAAGTATTGAGGGGAGAAGAGTTAAGGCAAAAAAGAAAAAAATGTATTTATCAAAACCTACTCCTCGGATTATAGGCTCTAAAAATCAAAATCCGGAGAAAAGAACCTTCGTATTTAAAGAGGGAAGCAACATTCTGGTACGGACGGTTAAGTTTGACGATCCCAATCTGGAGCTGATTATACAGCCGAATGCCAAGGTTGTTTTTGAGGAGTGTATCTTTTCCAATACGATAAAGAATTACGGGGAAGTTACTTTTAAAAGAAGATGTAAATTCGAAACCGGAAAAATAGAGAATTATGGGAAAGTATTCTATGCAAATAATCAAACTCAAAGACCTGAAAATATTGCACAGCAGGCGGATGCCAAGTTAAAGTGTGAAGCTTTTTCCAAGAAGTTTACGGTCGGACAGGCTGTTAATGAAACAGTGATTATCAAAACCTTGGATAATAAAAATACAAGTATTGAAGAAATCGGTTTCTTAAATGGGGATAATCAGCTTATACAGGAATTTAACGGTGTAAAGCTTAAATTGGAAAATAATCAATGCATAATGTCCGGAACACCTGAGTCCGCTTTGAAATATAGGGTGCAGGTAACGGTTATTCCGGAAGGAGAAACAGAGAGAATAAAGGAAGTTCTGAGCTTTGATGTAGAAAAGTTATATGAAGATAAGGATAATGCTTATTGTGTTATCGAAGAAAATAAAAAAGACGGTGATGATTTTAAGGATTATTTTAATGAAGCGGTCAGGAAAAATTTTACCCGCATTAAATTAGGCAGGAATATTAAAAATGTAGGTGAGGTTAATATTACAAAGCCTGTAAAATATATTGAAGGGGCGAATACCGAGAGGAAGAACGGGAAAATTTATATAAGCGGAGCTACCTATCGTGCAATCGGTGAAAAGGACAGCAGTTCAAAAGGGAAAATTGTATTTAAAAGCGATGTCAAGGTAGATGTATACGGTATTTATTTTCAAAATAAGGACGTAGAGGTCATTATAGAGCAGGGAGCGGATGTTGGCTTTGAAAGATGTCATTTTTCAAATACAATAACGAATTACGGAGAGGCGTATTTTAAAAAATGTGAATTTAAAACAAATGAAATAGCCAATTACGGTTATGCCAAGTATAAGAAAATGAATGAACCGAAAAACATTGCACAGGATATTGATTATAAACTGGTAAGTGATACGTTTTCCAAAGATTTTACAGTAGGCAAAGAGATAGATGAAAAAATAGCAGTTGTTACAAATAAAAACAAGTCCGTTTCCATAGAGAAAATCGGATTTTTAAAAGAATTGTCAAGCGAAGAAACTTTGACAAAAATTTCCGGTATGAAGATAGAGGAAAAAGACGGGGTTTATTCTCTTAAAGGTAAACCGGTAAAAGATGGGAAATATTATATTAAAATAACCGCTTTGCCTAAAGGTGGAGATAAGTCTATCAGTACGGTATTTACACTCTATGTAAAAGAAGCGGATATATTAGGCAATGAATACTGTGTTATGCCTGATAAGATAAAAAATCCGGATGATTTTAGGGCGTATTTGGATGAGGCTGAAGGCTTAAATTCGAGCTGTATTCGATTGGGAAGAGATATAACAAAGGTCAGTGAGGCAAATATAAGCTCAAAGGTTGTACTAATAGAAGGGAATTCTATTAAAAAGAAAGGAAGTCAACTGTATTTATCAGGAGCAACTCCTCGTTCCATAGGAAGTAAGGAAAATAAAGAAAAAGGAAAAATAGTTTTTCCAAAAGATGCAACCATAGCGGTGAAAGGTATCAATTTTGATTCCGAAAATGTGGACATTGTGATAGAAGAAGGAGCTGATGTTTGGTTTAACAGATGTTCTTTTGCCCATACACCGACAAATTACGGAAAAGCACATTTCAGGAAATGTGAATTTAAAACAGGGCAAATAGCGGATTACGGCAAGGCAAGCTATGAGAAAACAAAGAAACCGACCAATATAGCTGAAGCCAAGACCAAATTGGTATGTACTTCCTTTGATAAGAAATTCAAGGTAAATAAATACTTTGAGGAAGAGCTTAAGGTTACGACCGATAAAAATGATAGGGTTCTTATAAATAAAGCTGAATTTTTGAATGATGATAATACTACAACTTCATATCTAAACGGGTTAAGAATTATGAATTACTATTCGTGCATAATTAGCGGAAAAGCTGGTGTTGCCGGAGAATATAAGGTTAAAATTGCGGCTACCGTTCCAACAGGAGAAAAGGTGGAACAAGTCTTTATTTTAACCGTTGAACCGGCGGATATACCTGTTCCTGAGTTTGAGATTGACTCTTCCGCATTGGAGAATAATGAACTTAAAGGAGAAGAGGATAAAGCGTTAGATAAAAAGGTGCTTAAGCTTAGCGGTAAGGATGCGAACAAGGCTGAATTTACAGAAGTTGAGGTTTATGATATTTCCGGCTATTCACCGATTAAGGTGGAAGATGTTAAGGACGGCTTAGGTCTTATTCTTACTGTTGCCGATAATAAAAAGACTGTCGATATAGAAGGAACTCCCACAGCCAAGCTTGCAAAAGGCAAGTATAAGATAACGGTTAAAGCGACGGCACAGGGTCTTGATAATCCTAAAACATTTGATATTAAGCTTAATATTAAAGCCAAACCGGAGGAATTAAGACTGATATCCGATATATCGGAAAAGGTATTGCGGGTAAATGAGAGAATAGAAAACGGCAGTTTTTATATAAAAGACAGTTTGAATAATCCGGTTACAATAAAGGAAATCAAATTTCTTGTCGGAGCGGATAAGATGGAGAGCGTAGACGGAATTACTCTGCAAAACGACAATGGAGTCTTATCATTAATCGGAACTCCCAAGAAAGAGGGGGCTTATCGTATCTATGTGGAAGCTGAAAGTAATGACGGCAAAAGCTTAAAAGCCGAATTTGTTTTCAACGTTCAGGCGGCACTTCCTAACCTTGATGATGTGGTACTGGTATCCGATTTATCAGGTCGTATCTTTGAACAGAATAAGAAGATTACAAATGAAAGCTTTGTAGTAACAGACAGCAGGGGCTATCATGTAGATGTTAAAAGTCTTAAATTCGCAAGCAATAATGAACCGACATTGGACGGTATGTATCTTTTGGAACAGGAAGGGTTGTTTGCAATAACCGGAACACCGAATAAAGCGGGAGAATATATCGTTAGGATTGTGGCTAAAACAAGAGAGGATAAGGAATTAACAGGGGATATTAAGTTTGAGGTAAAGAAAGAAGAAGAGGCGGTTAATCCGGGAGAGCAACCAAAGCCCGAGCCTAATCCGAATCCCAACCCCAACCCTGAGCCGGAGTTCGTGCCACCTGTATCCGCTCCGGGTACATCATATGATAATAATGTCTTTATTGCACCGCTTCCGGTAGAGGAAGTTAAAACGGCGGACACGGCAACCGAGATAAATGATACACAAACACCTTTATCGTCAGTAAAGACACGATTAGTAAAACCGTCTAATATAGAGGCTAAGATAGGAGATAAGAGGATAAAGGGAAGTTATGGGAATGAAATTAAGACGATTACAAGTGATGTTCCCATCTTTATGAAAGGAAGTACACCGATGTTGCCGTTAAGGGCTGTAGCAGAAGCGGCAGGCTTTGATGTTACTTGGAATAAGGGAAGAAAGGTGATATTGAAAAAGGGTAATAATAAGGTAGTTATTTATTTAAAGACTGATATGATGTATATAGGAGATGATGAAGTCGGAATTAAAATTAATCCTATCATTAAAGAACGTAGGGTATTTTTGCCGGTTACCGAGATTGCAAAAGCTCTTATGATGAAAATGAGTGATTTTAAAATTATACAGGTTAAGTGATAATAAAATGGATAAAAATATAGAGCCGGAAAATATCCGGCTCTATATTTTAATTAGTGTGAAACTCTGATTTATTTGTAAGAAAATAAAACAGATAAATTTGATAAAAACTTGGCTGTTGTAAAGAAATGAATATTATGCTATAATTTAGCCGTTTTGATGACGGTTCTTAAAGAAAGTGGATTTATGAATAACAAAAAAGTGCTTGTTGTGGGTGGAGGAGCTGCCGGAATAATGGCGAGTATTGCGGCTGCAAGAAACGGTGCAGATGTAACCTTGCTTGAAAAAAATGAAAGGCTCGGGAAAAAGCTCTATATCACGGGTAAAGGCAGATGTAATGTTACCAATGCCTGTGAAATAGATGAATTTTTTGATAATATATGCAGCAATTCTAAATTTATGTACTCTTCATTTAATACTTTTACGAATTTTGACCTTATGAATATGATAGAAGAGCTCGGGTGCAAGCTTTGTATTCAAAGAGGCAACAGGGTTTTCCCTTTAAGCGAGCGTTCTATTGATATAATCAATGTCTTGGAAAAAGAGCTGAAGCAAAGAAAAGTCAAAATTTTGTTAAATACATCTGTAAATGAGCTTAATATAGAAAACGGAATATGTAAAGGTCTTAAAAATCCCGATATAAAGGCTGATTGCGTTATTATAGCCACAGGCGGAATGTCATATGCGAGTACGGGTTCTACGGGAGACGGTTACAGATTTGCTGAAAAATTCGGGCTTAAGCTTGAAAAATGCACGCCCTCTTTAGTTCCTATAAACAGTAATAACAGTTTTATAAAAGAATTGCAGGGGCTTAGCCTTAAAAATATAAACTTATCCATTTTTGATAATAAAAATAAGGAGCTGTTCAGCAAACAGGGAGAGATGCTTTTTACCCATTTCGGAATAAGCGGACCGCTTGTTTTAAAGGCGTCAGCCATTATAAGTAACAGACTTGAAAAAGAAAATTTAAGAGCTGAAATCGACTTAAAACCCGCACTTTCAAAGGAACAGCTTAATTTAAGGATTCTAAGAGATTTTGAAATGCAGAAAAATAAAAGCTTTAAGAATTCTCTTAATGCTCTTCTTCCTCGCAGCATTATTCCCGTTATTGTCAGATTATCTCAGATTAAAGAGGATACCGTTATTAATCAGATAACGGCTGAGCAAAGAAGATCGCTCATTGATATTATAAAGGGATTTGAGCTTAATTTAACATCTCTTCGAGGCTTTAACGAGGCAGTGGTGACAAGAGGAGGGGTTTGTGTAAAAGAGATAAATCCTAAGACTATGGAAACGAAGAGTATAAAAAATCTTTATTTTGCGGGAGAGGTTTTGGATATTGATGCTATGACGGGAGGGTTTAATCTACAGCTTGCTTTTTCTACAGGATATACGGCAGGACTTTATGCAAGCTTATAGATGCTTAGATTTCAGCACTTTATCAAAAATTCTGCTAAAATTTAAATCTAAGTACAGATGATTTATAAAAAGTCGATAAACATTTAATAAGGAGATAGTATGCAAATTGCAATTGACGGGCCTGCCGGCTCCGGAAAAAGTACGATAGCCAAGCTTTTGGCTGATAAATACAGCTTTACCTATATTGATACGGGTGCTATGTACAGGGCTATGGCACTTTATATGATAAAGCATAATATAGATATAAATGATGAAAATGTTGTTTCTGCTGAATGTATAAAGGCACAGATAGACTTAAACTATGAAAATTCCGTCTTAAAGCTTTTTTTAAATAATGAAGATGTAAGCTCTGAAATAAGACGGGAGGAGATAGGAAATTCAGCATCTGTAGTATCGTCCTACAAGATTGTGCGTGAGCAGTTAGTGAGAGTTCAAAGACAGCTTGCTTCAGCTAAGAACGTGATAATGGACGGAAGAGATATAGGGACGAATGTATTAATTAACGCCGATATTAAGATTTTTTTAACGGCATCGGTTTCGGTGAGGGCAAATAGAAGGGCAAAAGAGCTCAGCTTAAAAGGTATTGAGGTTGATATAAAAAAGATAGAGACGGATATTGAAGAAAGGGATTTCAGAGATATGCACAGAGATTTAAATCCGTTATCTAAGGCTTTCGACGCAATAGAGATTGACAGCTCCGATATGTCTGTAGAAGATGTTGTAAATATGATAGGAAGTATTATTGATGGGAAGTATAAGAATAGCTGAAAATGCAGGATTTTGTTTCGGTGTAAAAAATGCCGTAGACTCGGTCTATGATGCCATAAGTAAGGCTAAGGTAACCGGAAACAAGGTTTATACATTAGGAGAAATCATTCATAATGACAGCGTGATAGAGAAATTTAAATCCGAGAATGTGGAGGTTTTAGATGATTTAACCGACCTTGATATCAAAAAAGCAAAGAATGCAACAGTTATCATAAGGGCTCATGGGGTGGGAAAGGCTGTTTATAAAAGGCTTAATGAGCTTAATTGTAAATATATTGATGCAACCTGTCCTTTTGTCAGAAGAATACAACGGCTTGTGGAAGAAGAGAGCAAAAATAGGTTCGTTATTATAGCGGGAGATGCTAAACACCCCGAAATTAAGGGAATTATCGGGCATTGCCAAAACAGATATAAGGTAATTTCAAACACTGATGAAGCTGAAAAATTTGAAATTAATAGAGATATTTCACTGCTGACAATAGTACAAACAACATTTTTACTAAAGAATTTTCAAGATATAGTTGCAATTTTGGACAAAAAAGGTTATTATAATAATGATGTACATAATACGATTTGTGATGCTACAACAAAAAGACAGCTTCACACGAAAGAGTTGTCTGAAAATTGTGATAAAATGCTAGTGATTGGTGATACAAAAAGCTCAAATACCCGAAAATTGTATGAGCTTGCTAAAATCCATTGTAATGACACTTGGTTGATTCAAGATAGTTCAGGATTAGATTCTATTATCCTACAATCCACGGACAGCATTGGTATTACTGCGGGGGCGTCAACGCCTAATAATATTATCGAGGAGGTTCATACAAAATGTCTGAACAAAGTTTTGAACAAATGTTAGAGGAATCTTTGAAAAGAATAAGTAATGGAGATGTAGTGGAAGGCACTGTCATAGAAGCTAAACCTGATGAACTGGTGGTAAACATCGGATACAAGTTTGACGGTTTTATTTCAAGAGAAGAATATACAGTAGAGCCGAACGCTGATCTTAGAGTGCTTGTTTCCGAGGGAGATAAAATAGAAGCAAAGGTTCTTAGAGTTAATGAAAAAGACGGTCAGGTGGTACTGTCATACAGAAGATTGGCAGCTGACAGAGGAAACAAGGTGTTGGAGGAAGCGTTTGAGAACAAGACTGTATTGAAAGGCAAGGTAATACAGGTATTAAACGGCGGATTAAATGTAACGGTTAATGAAAGCAGAGTATTTATTCCTGCAAGTCTTGTGTCTGATGTGTACGAAAAGGATTTAGGAAAGTTTGCCGATACGGAAGTGGAATTTATCATTTCGGAATTTAATCCTTCAAGAAGAAGAATTATCGGAAATAGAAAGGTTTTAGTGATTGAGCAAAAAGAAAAGATAAGAGCTGAGTTGCTTGAACGTATTCACGAGGGAGATACCGTGGAAGGTGTGGTAAAGAACGTTACCGATTTCGGAGTATTTGTGGATCTGGGCGGTGCTGACGGACTGCTGCATATTTCTGAAATGTCTTGGGGGCATATTGAAAATCCTAAGAAGAACTTTAAATCCGGTGATGAATTAAAGGTATTGGTAAAGGAAATCAGCGGCAACAAGATAGCATTGAGTCTGAAATTTGCAGATCAGAATCCTTGGTTAAATGCCGAAGAAAAATATGCTGTAGGTAGCGTAGTCAAGGGCAAGGTCGCAAGGATGACCGATTTCGGTGCGTTCATTGAGCTTGAAGACGGAATAGACGGCTTGCTTCATGTTTCGCAGATATCAAGAGAGAGAATAAAGAAGCCCTCCGATGTGCTTCAAAACGGTCAGGAAATAGAAGCAAAGGTGGTTGACTGCTCCGAGGCTGATCATAAGATAAGCCTGAGTATGAAAGCCCTTTTACCCGAGGTAGAGGATAAAAAAGAAGATAAGGCGGAGGATAATGAGCCGCATGAGTATATAGATGAGGATAACGAGCCGACAAAGCTGGATATTCCTAATGCTTAAGGCGTAACTGCTGTTAGAGGATGGCATATCCTTTCATATTTTATATTAGGAGTCGAAAGCTGTGCTTTCGGCTCTTTGCTTGTTGTATACTATAAAAATATCGGAGTTTTAGTTTTAAATGAAAAGGAAATTGGTATTAAACGGAATTGTGGTAGGCATTATGGCCGGAATTTTTTCGGTATTGTATAGGCTTTTATTGGAATTGGCAGCTAATATCAGAAACCTGCTTTTTAGTGATGTGAGCCTTATAGGAATATTAAGGAATATAGCAATTTTTATTTTAATGGCACTCATTGTATACCTTGTATTAAAATTCGAGCCTTTATCAAGCGGAAGCGGTATACCGCAGGTACAGGCTGAAAATTTAGGGTATTTGAATATGCAGCCGGTAAAAGTGCTGTTCGGCAAAATAATTGGAGGAGTGGCAGCCAATATCGGAGGGCTTTCTTTAGGAAGAGAGGGTCCCTCAATACAGATAGGGGCGGCAACCGGTAAAATTTGTGCTATTGTTATGAACAGAACCGGTGATGATATGATAAGAATGGTATCGGCAGGAGCGTCCGCCGGACTGTCCGCCGCTTTCAATGCACCTGTTGCAGGGACGCTTTTTACACTTGAGGAAATGCACAAAAACTTTACCGCCACACTACTTGTACCCTCTTTTATTGCATCTGTGATAGCGGACTTTATTTCAGAAAATATTTTCGGGATAAGACCGATATTTTCTTTTGTGGTGACCAAGCCTTTGCCGTTACACAGCTATTGGCATCTGCTTATCTTCGGGGTTTTCGTGAGTCTTTCCGGAATTTTGTTTAATAAATTACTGTTACTTTCACTAAATGTCTATGATATAATAAAGGTGCCGCTGTTCATAAAACGACTGTTGCCGTTCATTGCTACATTAATCATAGGATATTTTGCACTTGAGCTTCTTGGAGGAGGGCATAATCTGATAACCGGAGTGGACAAAGAACCGATGGCATTGTGGCTGATGATAGTATTATTTATCGCCAAGCTGTTACTTACCTGTTTTTGCTACGGGAGCGGTGCACAGGGCGGAATTTTTCTTCCGGTACTGGTACTTGGCGGACTTTGCGGAGCTATTTACTACACGGCCATGTCAAACTGCGGAATTTTTGTCAGTGACTATTATTCCAATTTTATAATAATCGGGATGGTGGGCTATTTGACGGCAGTGGTCAGATCTCCGATATTATCCATACTTTTGGTAACGGAGATGACAGGCAATTTCAGCAATTTATTGTCCACCTCAATGGTGGCGATTGTTGCTTATGTGATTGCCAATTCTATGAACGTTGCACCTATCTATGAAAGCTTGCTTGAAAGAATTCTTAAAAATATAAAAACTGATAAATTGGAGGATGTGAAATGAAAAAATTAGAAGAGTATATTATAGACGTACCGGATTTCCCCAAGGAGGGTATTATTTTTAGAGATATTACCGGAGTTTTACAGGACCCTGACGGCTTAAGACTGGCTGTTGACAGCATAGTAAAGGATTTAAGTGACGTGGATTTTGACATTATCGTAGCCCCTGAATCCAGAGGATTCGTATTTGGAGTTCCGGTGGCATACAATATGAAAAAGAGTTTTGTACCGGCAAGGAAAAAAGGGAAATTGCCAAGAGAAACCGTAGAAATAGAATATGATTTGGAGTACGGAAGTGCGGCACTGCAGCTGCATAAGGACTCTATAAAGAAGGGTGACAGGGTCGTAATAGTAGACGATTTAATAGCTACCGGCGGCACCCTGATAGCGTTGGCAAAGCTTGTTGAAACCTTGGGGGGAGAGGTTGTAAAAATTTGTGCTTGTATCGAGCTTTCGGGACTTAACGGAAGAGAAGTGCTTAAGGGCTATAATGTCAGCAGCTTAATAAAATATGAGGGGAATTAAAAAATTATTAAATTTATATTAATTTTTTATAAAATTTGTCGAAATTAGATATATGTGATAAAAAATATTGCTTCTTGAAAAGATTTCAGATTAAATTAAAAGGGGTTAAACTTATGAAGATATTAAATAATAATTTGGGAGTACAGCGTTACAGCGGTTCTAATGCGGCAAACGTCAGACAAAAGGAAGACAGCAGCTTATCTTCTGCAAGGAGTTTTGATGCCGTTACTATTCATGCGGATAAGGCTGAAATTATGGATCAGACATTTGCAAAGAAAATCTCCGACAGATTGAAAGGCGATGTCAGGAAGCCTGTAGAAAAAGAAAGGCTTGACAGCATAAAAGAGAGAATAGACAGCGGAACTTATGAGGTGGATAAAGATATGCTTATAAAGAAGCTGATGTTGGAGGCTTAGAATGACGGTAAAGGATCTTATAGACGTATTGATGGACATATCTAAAATCTTCACATCTCTCATTCAGATACAGAGGATAAAGCTCAATGCTTCTTTGCAAAACGACATAGCGAAGCTGCAGGGCTGTCTGCAAAAAGAACAGGCGGCATCTATGGAGCTTAAGAGCTTGGAAAAACGCAGAACGCAGATAATAGATAGCTTGGGCTATGAGGGTTTAAGCTTTGATGAGATGATGGATAGAACCGATGATGAATATGCTACGGATTTATATAATGCGGTTAAGGTATTAAGAGACGCCACAAAGGGTTTTTCACAGCTGTCAGATGAGGTTCGTACGGTTATAGAGCTTAATTTGGCTAACCTTAATATGTTTTTGTCACAAAAAGCATCTCAGGCTATAGATGCAAATTCAGCTAATATTGAAAGAAAGAAGCCGATAGGCAGCACTTCTATTACAGATTTTAAAGCGTAAAGGGGAAATAAAAATGATTAGATCAACTTTTTCAGGATTTACAATGGCACAGCTTGCTTTACAATATAATCAAAAGGGTCTTGACGTATCGGGACAAAATGCGACTAATGCCAAAACAGCGGGATACACCAGACAGAGGCTTGATATGATGAGTATGAACTTAAGCGGTTTATCCAATTTTTATATGACGGGAGCCAATCCCAACATCGGATACGGAGTGGAGTTGACCGGAGTATCTCAGCTAAGAGATAAATTTTTGGATATACAATACAGAGATCAAAACGCAAAGACGGAAGCGACCGAGATGATAAATCATATTCAGAAATTGATGACCAATGTTCTTGATGAAACGGATAAAGAGGCGTTGGCCGCTCAGCTGAGCAAGATAAGAAGCGCACTGTCCAACTATTCCACACACGTGGGAGAAAATGAACACGAGGAAATAGTCAAGGCGGAGTTTCAGTCTTTATTGAATTTGCTTCATCGCAGCCATACGGATTTGAAAAAAATTCGTTCGGATTTACAACCGTCTGAAGACGGACAGAGCACTATGAGCCTTAATGTCAAGAGGGCAAACGAGCTCATTCGTAACATAGCAAGAATAACCAAGCAGATTACTATGTCAAGGTCGCTCGGTAATCCGGCACTTGAGATGTTGGATCAAAGAAACCAGATGATAGATGAGCTTTCCAAATATCTTCCTATCACTGTAAAGTATACAGACAGAGTTTCTCCAACCGAACCGGGAGAGAGATCGGCTTTTGTGGATTATATAAAGATTACTTTAAATGATGGTGATAAAGATCCGAGCAACGATATTGTTTTACTGGAAGAACAGCAATACAATATAAAAGCCAAAAAAACGGGCACCCCCCCGAATGACAAGTTGGAGCTTGATAAGACGGGAAATACCGATATCGGTGACACCCTGTATTTCAGACAGATAGGTGCGGAGGTTATAAAAAAACACGTTAATAATGCCGCAGGCGAAGATATGTACGGTAAGACCAAGCTTTATGTCAGCGGTATAAAAAATGATAATGCCGAGGGCGGTATCTTGGATAAGGGCATATTTACATTATCTTCAAAGGATATACCCAAGACATTTGACAGCCAAAAAACTCCCGACCCCGATGTTCAATTATACGATGTATCGGGTGTGGAGCAGGGATATAATGCAAATAAGACTATAGCGGCAGGATCCATCAAGGGTGTGCTTGATATGATAAACAAAGAGGGAACCTTTGACGGAACCAATGTAAACGGCATAGGATTCTATGAAAAGTCTATTGACTTATTGGCGGATAAGATAGCTAAGATATTTAATTCTCTTAATACTCCGACCAAGCCTGCCGGTTTAGACCCTACGGATTATGCTTTGTTTACCGCCGAGGTGCGTGCGAATACACCTTTAGCTCAGGACAGCGTATTATCAAGCCCTATAAAATTAAAGGCGGGGGATAAAATACCTGCAGGTACCGTATTTAATGAAACCGTTGTTGTAAACGGAACTACATATCATAAGGGTGATGTGTTAGGGACGGAAACAACGCTTACAGGCGACGTAACATTAAAAGAAGGAACAAAATTAAAAAAGGGAACAAGCGTTAATGCTACCGTATTTACACATTCAGGACCTTTTACGGCGGAGAACATGAGAATATCCGAAAGGTGGAGAACCGGTGTGAACAAGATGACCGCATCAAAGGAAAATCAGCCCGGTTCAAAGCAGAATGACAATATTTTAGCTATGCTTTCAGCAATGGGCGAAAGCAGAGCATATAATTGGAAAAGACTTGATAACGGACAGGTTACCACCACTCTGGTGGGAGAACCCGGAGGCAAGCCTCTATTTAAAGGAAATTTACAGGAGTTTTATACCAACATCGGAGTAACCTTGGGTGTGGACAAGCGTTCGACAGATACACTCAAGAGTGCACAAAACAAGGTAAAAGACGCTATTTCTTTTAATAAGGATCAGGTATCCGGAGTTGATCAGAATGAGGAAACGGCAGCTATGCTTCAATATAATCAGGCGTATAAGGCGGCAGCCAGAGTAATGACGGCTATGGACGAAATGTTGGATACCTTGATGAATACGGGTAGAGTAGGAAGATAATTGATGGAGGATTTTAAGATATGAGGGTTACTACAAATACACTGACGAATAATTATTTAAAACATCTCGGAACAAGAGCTGAGGATATGAACAAGGCTCGTCAAAAGGCCTCTACATTAAGAAGATATCTGTCTGTAGAAGAAAATCCGGGACTTTATGTTCAAGAAGAAAAAATAAAAAGAGATTACGCAAAAAATGACGATTACCAACAGGCTGCCAACAAAGCACAAGCTACTCTACAAAATCAGGACAAAATATTGCAGTCTGTGATAGACATAGCCAGAAATTTAAGCAAAAAATATTCTTTGGAGGCTGTAAACGATACAAGTGCGGCTCAAAGAGAAATATATGCAACCGAGCTTGAAAAATTACAGCAATCTATGGTTCAGGCTCTTAATTCAAAAGACAGCGGAGATTTCGTATTCGCAGGTGCAGATGGAGGGAAACCGCCATTTGAGCTTCACAACGGCAATTTATATTATAGAGGATTAGACGTATTAACAGGGAGAGATAAAAACGGTAATCTTCCGGGACCTGATGATAAGACCTTGGATACGCTAAACAATGAAAAGTTATATTATGATATGGGATTCGGACTGTCTACAGAACCGAATACCGGAGCTATGCCTACAGGGGATAAAACCGGTCTTTATAAGATAGATGAATCCAGTGCTTTTAATGTGTCTTTATCAGGGCTGAAAGCTATAGGTTGGGCTGATAAGGATGATTCCGTCTCTTCGGTAAAGGGTATTAATAATAAATACAATACCGAAGTCAAAAGGGGAGATAATATAGTGAGCATTGCCGGAGCTTTGGCAAAAATGCTTAGAGAATTTAAGGATTTTAATACCGAATATAAAGATTTTCATACCGGTATGTCGGGGAATTTGCTTTATGACAATCCTGTCACCAACACAAGAGAAGAACTGAAAGATGCACTTACCAACAAGCCTGTTAGGAAAGGTGATGTGGAGGTTGATAAGCAAGGGTTCTTAATAGATAAAGAGACAAAGAACAGAATAGCAAAAACAGCTGCCGGCTCGCCTCCGACTGCTACAAGCTATTGGAAAGCAAGCGATGCGGTAACCAAATCGCAAAATTGGCATCAGGAATTTTCAAAAAAATTAAAAAGCTTTGATGCGGCATTCAACAGAGTACTGGCTACCGAAACACAGGTAGGTGTAAAGATGAACTTTGTGGAAAAGACAAAGAGCAGGCTGACTTTATCTCAGGATATATTGGTGGACAGATATGAAGAGGTGGCTAAAGAAAGTCCTGAAAAAGCATTTACAGACTGGTCGAATGCTTTGATGCACTATAATACCGCATTGAGGCTCGGACAGAGTATTATTCCTAAAACTTTGGCAGAGATGTTGCCCTTTTAATAAGATTTGAGAGGATGTTGTTATGGATCAATTATTAAAAATAACAACGGTGCCGATAGCCATAGAGATGAAGATACAAAATGCAAAGGTTCAGAGACATAATAAGACTGCACAGATAGAGATAACCGAGAAGCAGGGCGGCGGCATCAGAATGAAAAGCAGTCCGGTAAAGGTGAAACTGGACACATTGGACATTAGAAACCAACTGTCTGCTACTCCTAAAAAGAGTATACAGGATTTTGCACAGAAAGGGTTCAAAGCTGCGTATACAGCCACGGGCAGAATGGCTGAAAACGGCAGAATGTATCTGGAGGGTGAAATCGGTGAAGATGTCACAAGCAAGATAATAGAACAAATGGCTGCGCCTAAGAATCCGGAGTTGGTTATGAAGACATATCCTGCACTGGGAACGGGTGTAAAGACGGCTGTAGATCCCGGGAAACTGTCTATAATGTATGACATGGACAGAATGAACTTTGATGTGCGTTCAGACAAGGGAGATTTTGAGTTTATTCCCGGCAGTATAGATGTGGAAATAACTCAATATCCCGATGTTCATATTGAATATTTAGGAGAGCCTATTTATGTTCCGCCAAGACACGATGAGTGATAGGAGGAGTTTGTCCTTATGCAGATAGAGGTTAAAGGCTTGGGAACGGTGGATTATGAAGAGGACGAGTTATTGGTCTTTGAAGAGGGGCTTTACGGTTTTGACCATTTGCATAAGTATTTGCCGGTTCCTTTTGAAGAGAGCGACAGAATTTTTATATTACAGAGTGTTGAAGAGCCGTTAATATCATTTGTGCTTATGAACCCTTTTATGATAATAGATGATTATAATCCGTTTCCGTTTATTTCGGATTTAAATGTGATTGGAAATCCTGATATTGATGATGTGTCTTTTTATGTGATTTGCTCCTTAAAGGAAACATTGGATAAAAGCACATTAAATTTAAAATGCCCTATAATTGTCAACGCATTGAATAAGAAATCCGGACAGATAATTTTGGACGGCAGTGAATATCAGCTTCGTCATAGTCTGAAAGATTATGAAAACAGGCTTGTTAAAGGAGGCTGATCTATGCTTATACTTCAAAGGCGAAAGGGCGAAGCCCTTAAAATAGGAGAAAATATCACGGTATCAATATCGGATGTGGGTGCGGACTGGGTAAAGCTTGCTATTGATGCACCTAATGACATAAAAATTATGCGTTCCGAATTGATTGAGGCTGCCGGACTGAATCAGGAGGCATCCAATTTAAATAATGAAGAGCTGTCGGTATTGAAGCTCTTTATAAATAAAAAATAGTTTTTATATAAAGCTGATAATGAAATATTTTCAGCTTTATTTGTGTATAAACCGATAATTTTATAAAAGGAGAAAATTTATGGGATTAATTAAGGCATTAGCGGGGGCGACCGGCGGTG
>CAUUGW010000011.1:0-17110 GCA_963544785.1 uncultured Lachnospiraceae bacterium
CCGGCTGCCGCTGCGGACGTTTTCTGCTACGCCAACGATCAGCTAAGAGATTTTGTATCCGCCGGGGCACTCTACGAGGTGACCAGAAATGTTGATGACATTAAGGCGCGCAATATGCCTGATGCTATAGAGGCAAGCACTCTTGACGATCATCTGTATGGCTATCCTATGACTGCCGATAACGGTTATTTCATGTATTATGACAAGAGCGTTATAAGTGAAGAGGATGCAGGAAGCCTTGATTCCATATTGAAAAAGGCTAATGAGGCGGGCAAGAAAGTATTTATGGATGTATCCAACGGTTGGTACGTGGCATCATTTTTCTTAGGAAACGGTTGTACGCTTAAGGTAGATGAGAACGGCAATCAGGTATGTGATTTCAATAATGAAAAAGGAATAGAGGCGGGAGAGGCTATAAAGGCGTTTACCGCAGATCCCGCATTTATAACCGGTGATGATTCGGTGTTGTCGGCGGGTATGGGAGATACCATAGTGGCTGCGGTATCCGGAACATGGAAGGCTGACAGCATACAGCAGGCTTTAGGAGAGAACTATGCGGCAGCCAAGCTTCCCACATATACAACTCCGTCAGGGCAGGTACAGATGGGTTCATTTGTAGGATATAAGGTTGTGGGAGTAAACTCTCAGACACAGTTCCCCGTAGAGGCTATGGATTTGGCGGACTTTATTACAAATGAGGCGAACCAGACATTAAGATTTAATGAGATGCAGCTGTTCCCGTCCAATTTAAAGGCTGTAGAGGAGGCGGGCAAGACCGATAATATAGCTATTGCGGCATTGCAGGCACAGCATCAGTTCGGGACATCTCAAAAGGATGTGCTCGGTACATATTGGGCACCTGCCGAGGCATTCGGAACCACTATGGAAGCCAAAGACTACAGCAAGGATATACCGACCCTGTTAAATGATATGATAGCGCAGATAAATGCGGCGGCACAGTAAAATACACGGGTGGACAGGTTAATAATATCTGTCCGCCTTTGCATAAGAAGGAGAATTTTTTATGGAGGGGACTGTAAATAAAAATGTTTTTGCCGGAATTGTTACAGCGGTAGCAAACTTTTTTTCAGGTTTTGTACGAGGAGATTTCATTACCAAGCTTTCATATATAATAATGGGCTCCGGTTGCTTTCTTAGAGGACAGGTTGTAAAGGGGCTTATTTTTTTAGGGATTCAGACAGTATATGTATATTATATGATAAGCTCCGGAATATACTATATAAGTATGTTGCCTACACTCGGTGTCAGCACACAGGAGAAAGTCTGGGACGAGGCGAAGCAGATATACATAATGCAGCAGGGTGACAATTCCATGCTGATTTTGCTGTTCGGTGTCGTGGCTATAATAATAAGCGTCGTGGTGCTGTGTATTTATGTTTGGCAGACAAGGATAGCAAGAGAAAATGAAACTGTGATAAAACAGGGCGGAAAATTGCAGGGCTTTAAAGGAGATTTGTCTGATTTGCTCGACAAGAATTTCAGCTCGACTATTTTAGCTGTACCTCTTCTGCTTGCATTTTTATTTACGGTGATGCCTCTTATTTTTATGGTATTGATGGCATTTACCAACTTTAACAAGGAACATCAGCCGCCCGGCAAACTGTTTACATGGATAGGTTTTTCAAATTTCAGCTCGGTTTTCGGCGGCAATCCTTTATGGTCAACCACCTTTTTTAAGCTCCTTGTTTGGACGATGATTTGGGCTTTCTTTGCGACATTTATCAACTACATTCTTGGAATGTTGCTTGCGATTCATATAAACAAAAAAAATATAAAAGGAAAAGCCTTTTTCAGAACAATTTTTGTTACAACTATTGCTGTACCGCAGTTCGTTACACTTATGCTTATGTCAAAGCTTCTGTCGGAGCCGGGGGCTCTTAATGTTCTTTTGCAGCAGTTGCATATTACAAATGAAGCGGTTAAATTTTTGGCAAATCCCATGCTTGCCAAGATTACTGTAATCGTGGTTAACGTATGGGTGGGAATACCCTACTCTATGCTGATTACAAGCGGAGTTTTACTTAATATTCCGGATGATATATATGAGGCGAGCAGATTGGACGGAGCTACGCCGAGGCAGCAGTTTTTCTATATCACATTGCCGTATATGCTGCATATTACGGCGCCGTATCTTATCACGCAGTTTGTAGGAAATATAAATAATTTTAATGTTATTTATCTGCTGACGGGGGGAGGTCCCGCTTCTCTTAACTTATATCAGGGAGGAGAAACGGATCTTCTGGTAACTTGGCTCTACAAGCTCACCGTGCTTGAGAAAAACTATGCCCTTGCAAGTACCATAGGTATTATCATCTTTGTGATAGTCAGTGTTCTGTCATTAATTGTTTACAATAATATAGGAGCAGTAAAAAAGGAGGATGAATTATCATGAAAAGAAAAATTAAGTCATTTTTTGATCATTTTATTTTATCCGTCTTGGGTATCATATGGTTATTGCCGATTGCATGGCTCGTTATACAGTCATTGAGAGGAGAACCGAGAGCCTTTACGTCTTATATTATACCGAAGCAATGGACACTTGATAATTATATAAAGCTGTTTACGGAAACATCGTTGTTCAGTTTTCCGAGGTGGTTTCTCAACACCCTTATAGTGGCTCTGGCATCCTGTATCATTACCACTATTTTGGTTTTGTTGACCAGCTACGCATTTTCAAGGCTTCGTTTTAAGTTAAGGAGACCCTTGATGAACATTATTCTGATATTGGGTATGTTCCCCGGATTTATGTCTATGACTGCGGTTTATCATATACTGAAGTCGATAGGCTTGGCACAGAGCCTGTTATCACTTGTACTGGTCTATTCCGGAGGTGCGGCTATGGGGTATTATATTGCCAAGGGATTTTTTGACACCATACCGAGAGCCATAGACGAGGCGGCATTAATAGACGGAGCTACGAAAAATGATATATTTTGGAAGATTACGCTGCCAATGTCAAAGCCTATTATCGTATACACCATTATGACCTCTTTTATAGCACCTTTTGTAGATTTTATCTTTGTATCGGTTATTATGAGGGATAATTATAAAAAATACACGGTGGCACTCGGATTGTTCCAGATGATAAGTCGTGAGAATATAGACAAGTATTTTACAAGATTTTGTGCCGGAGCCGTGCTTATCGCTATTCCTATAACTCTGCTTTTTATTAAAATGCAGAAGTATTATGTGGGAGGAGTGACTGCCGGCGGTGCTAAAGGATAAGTAACAGAAAGGGGATTTATGTTAAAAAAATTGTTGAAAAGAGTCGTTGTCACTCTATGTGTTGTCGGTTGCGTTTCAAGCTTACCGGTATCGGCGGAACCTAAAGCGGAAGACATTGTTCTTTCAAAATCAAGGATAGAAATGAAGGTAGGGGACAAGCTTCATATCAAGTCCGACGGGAATGCCAAGGTGGAAGTTTATTTACCCTCCGGGAACACTCCAAAGAGTATTATTGTAACCGCTGAGAATAAAAAGATAATTAAGGTCAAAAAAATAAAAGATACCGACTATCAAATTTCCGCATTAAAAAAGGGAAATACGACATTAACGATTCAAAGCGGGGCAGATAAACAAATCAGTACTACTTTAGAAGTTTTTGTAAAAGGAAAAGCAAAAGCAAAGCCTAAGCCGATGGTTCATTTAACCGCCGATAATTTTGAAAAAGAGGTGGTTAATTATAAGGGAAAGGTAGTAATAGATTTTTCAGCAAAGTGGTGCTATTATTGCCAACTGCTTGAGCCTATATTTGAGGAAGCCAGAAAAAAGACGCCTGAGTGTAAATTCTGTCATGTGAATATAGACAATTCTCCTGAGCTTGCCGATCTTTATGAAGTGCAGAGCGTTCCGGTAATGGTTCTGCATAAGAACGGAGAGCCGATTAAGGCAAGAGGATATTCTCAGGGCATGACATCTGATGATCTGGTGAATTGGATAAAAAAATAAGATAGAAAAAACAGTAAATCAAAAAAGGTTTACTGTTTTTTAATTATCCTGAGTGAAATGGATCTTAAAATGATTCTTTTTAACAGAAATGATACCGTCTTTTTGCATTTTACCGAGTTCCTTAGACAGAGCGGTTCGTTCCAGATTCAGATAATCTGCAAGTTGCAGGCGATCAAAAGGTATATCAAATTCTTTTGTGCCCTTTTTAAGGGCTATGGAATTAAGATATGCCAAGACTCTTCTCCTAATTGTATTAGGAGAAATGTGGAAGCTCCTGACGGACAGGTTAAGATTTTTATGTGCGGATATGGTTAGTAGATTCTTTAGGATTTTCAGTGTCCAACTGTTTTTTAATGATAGCATTTGCTTAAGTATGTCAATACGGATAAACAGAATGCGACATTCTTCATTCGCTGTCACGTCCACAAGCATAGGCTCGTTTTCAAGCAGAGCATAGGTTTCTGCAAAAAATTCTCCTTTTCCGACATGACTTAGGATGGTTCTATTGCCCCAAATGTCATTGCTTTCAATAATAACGCTTCCCTCCGTCACAAGCCCCATAGAGTTCGTAATCATACCGGCATGAAAGATGGTTTCATTTTTTTGATATTTCCTTTCAAATGCTGAAAGCTCAGTCAGTGTATCTTCAATTTCTTTTTTATCCAGACCTTGGAATATTATATTTTTTTGCAGGTTTGATATATCCATTGAGATTCCCTTTCATATAAAAATATATAAAATTTAAAAATATGGTTACAACCACATATATACAATCAAAATTATACTATACTTTTAATATAATCACAAGGAGGATAAGTAAATGATAAGACGGATTATTAATATAGATGAGGATAAATGCAATGGTTGCGGTATATGTGCTACAGCATGTCATGAGGGGGCTATTGATATTGTGGAGGGTAAGGCAAAGCTGATTAGAGAACATTTTTGTGACGGATTGGGGGATTGTCTGCCGCAGTGTCCCACAGGAGCAATCAGCTTTGAAGAACGTGAAGCTCCGGCATACGATGACGTTGCAGTCAAGAAAACACAGGAAGAAAAGAGGATGAAAGAGGCTAAATGGGAAAACTTGGCAGCCTATAGTAGTCCTTCTCCTATAAAACAGGTATCCAATCTGAATCAGTGGCCATGTCAGATTAAGCTTATTCCCACACAGGCGCCGTATTATGACGGAGCAAAGCTGCTCATAGCGGCGGACTGCACAGCCTATGCCTATGCCAATATGCACGAAGATTTTATGAGGGGCAGTATAACCCTGATCGGTTGTCCTAAGCTTGATGATATTGACTATACGGATAAGCTTAGAAATATTATCTCCAATAACAATATCAGGAGTGTTACCGTAGTTCGCATGGAGGTTCCGTGTTGCGGCGGTCTGCAAAGAGCTGTGGAAAATGCGCTTAAAAGCAGCGGCAAGTTTATCCCGTGGCAGGTCGTGACCATTTCAATAAATGGGGAAATTATTGACTGAATTGAATCAGGCGGGGAATATTTTAGATTTAAAGGTTTTGTCACAGTTCAAGCGGAGCGGTTTACTTGACATCCATTTTATTTTATGCAATAATTAATTTTATATTTATAGATTTAAATTAACGTAAAAAGGCATAGAAAAAAGGACGGACAGTGCCTTGATAAATGCCCATGGAGAAAGCTTATGATTAAAATTTTTAAGACTATATCCGGAAATCTGGAGGAAGTAAATGAAGCCGGTGTCGACTGTTGGGTATTGGCTATAAAACCTGACAAGGAGGAAATGGCAAGGATTCAAGCATTAACAAATATGGACGAGGTGGACTTGAAGTCCACCATTGATATAGATGAAAGACCGCACATTCAAAACGAAGATGAATATACGATGCTTTATGTGGATATTCCGTCCTTAGAGGAACGTAATGACAAGGATTGGTTCAGGACTGTTCCTATTACCATTGTTCTTGCAAAGGGAATGATTTTTACTATCAGCACCGAGGACAATGTGATTCTGGAAAGATTTATGAACAACAAGGTCAAAAACTTTAATACGGCACATAAAACAAGATTCATTTTACAATTATTATATCAGAATGCCACCGCATATCTGACATATTTACGTATGATAGACAGAATGACGGATCATGCGGAGGAAAGGCTTAAGGGCTCTTTAAGAAACAAGGAATTAATAGAGTTGATGGAGCTTGAAAAGTCATTGGTGTATTTTACCACATCATTAAGGGCAAATGAGCTGGTGCTTGAAAGGCTTTTAAGGGACAGCTCAATAAAGCATTATCCGGAGGATGAGGATCTGCTTGAAGATGTAATCATAGAAAATAAACAGGCAATAGAGATGGCAAATATCTATAGCGGCATTTTAAGCGGGACTATGGATGCCTATGCCTCGATTATTTCCAATAACCAAAATATAGTTATGAAGACACTTACGGTATTCACTATTGTCCTGTCGGTGCCCAATATTATATTTTCGGCATACGGAATGAACTTAAATAGTGTAGGAGTGCCTTTTTCCGGTCACAGATTAGGATTTTTGATTGTAGTATTTATTTCTGTAATCTTTAGTTTATTAATAGGATTTATCTTTACCAGAAAGAGATGGTCTTAATTATTTAAGGAGATTTTTAATTTTAATGAATAATTTTATCAGAAGTTTAGAACAAAAAATAGGAAGATTTGCCATAAAGAACCTTACAATATATATGATTGTCCTTTATATTACGGGATATTTTATGCAGCTTTTGGCGGGAAATGTTTTAGATGCTTATTTTTCATTGGACATATATCAGATTACAAGAGGGCAGATCTGGAGAGTTGTATCTTGGCTTTTTATGCCGCCTGAAAGGCTTGGCATTTTTACAATTTTTATGTTGCTATTATACTATATGCTGGGGACAAGTCTTGAAAGAGTGTGGGGTAGCTTCAGGTACAACCTATTTATATTTTCCGGAATTATTTTTACAATAATAGGGGCAATAATAGTATATATTATTATGTTTGTTATGGTTTCAAATGTCGGAAGCGCTTCAAATGTTCCGACTGCGGTTGCCTTGGCGGCTTTCAGCAAAAATGCCGGTTTATATTACAGCACCTATTATATAAACACCTCCATATTTTTGGCTTATGCCAGTATATTTCCTAATGAAAAGCTTTATTTTTATTTTCTTATACCGATTAAGATAAAATGGCTGGCGGCATTGGAATTGGCAACAATGCTCGTGTATTTTATCAGAGGAAACTTGATTACCAGGATAACTCTGATTGCGGCATTGCTTAATGTGGCTCTTTATATAGTGGCAAATATAGAGGCGAAAAAAAGAGATGGTGTTAAGCCGAAACGTAAAAAATCCGACTATATAAAAATAGTAAATTCCACAGCTGTTGAATATAAGCATAAATGTGCCGTTTGCGGACGTACGGATGCTACCAATCCGGAGCTTGAATTCAGATATTGTTCTAAATGTAACGGTGTGTATGAGTATTGTAACGACCATTTATTTACACACGAGCATATAAAATAAGTTAGGTATTATTTTAAATGAAAAAGTCATTTGTTGATATAGATAAGATAAGAGAGATAGTAAAGAGCCACCCTACTCCGTTTCATATATATGATGAAGACGGCATAAGAAAGAATGCGAAAGATTTAAATAAGGCTTTCAGTTGGAACAGAGGATTTAAGGAATATTTTGCCGTCAAGGCTATGCCCAATCCATTTATTTTACAGATATTAAAGGAAGAGGGCTGCGGCGTAGACTGTTCCACAAAGGCGGAGCTTGTGCTTTCTAAGGCTGCGGGGTTTTCGGGTGAAGATATAATGTTTTCATCAAATGAAACGCCGGCAGGTGAGTTTGCCTATGTGGATTCTTTGGGAGGAATAATAAACCTTGACGATATTACCATGATAGAACAGCTGACAGATGAGGTTAAGCCGTTGCCCGAGGTTATTTCCTGTAGATATAATCCGGGAGGTGTCTATAAGCTGTCTAACGGTATTATGGACAATCCTCAAGAGGCAAAATACGGTATGACCAAGGAACAGCTGTTTAAGTCGTATGAAAAATTAAGAGAGCTTGGCATCAAAAGATTCGGAATTCACGCTTTTTTAGCCAGCAACACCTTAAGTAATGAATATTATCCGAAGCTTGCGGCGGATCTTTTTGAGTTGGTTTTGGAAATTAGGGAAAAGCTTGGGATTACGCTTGAGTTCGTGAATTTATCAGGCGGAGTGGGCATTAATTACAGACCTGATGAAAAAGCTAATGACATAATGGCTATAGGGGAGGGCGTTCACAAGGTATATGACGAGATTTTAGTAAAAAACGGTATAGAAGATCTTGCCATTTATGCGGAGCTTGGACGTTTTATGTTGGCACCCTACGGAAACCTGATTACAAGGATTATTCACGAAAAGCATATTTACAAGGACTATATGGGAGTTGATGCCTGTGCAACGGATCTTATGCGTCCCGCAATGTACGGCTCATATCATCATATTGAGCTTTTGACTGATGATCTGAGCAGATTTGATGAAGAATATGTTTACGATATTGTAGGCGGACTGTGTGAAAATAATGATAAATTCGCTGTAGACAGGAAGATGCCGAGGCTTGATGTGGGGGATTATCTTGCCATCTTGGATACAGGAGCACACGGATATGCTATGGGTTATAATTATAACGGGAAATTAAAATCTGCCGAGCTTTTGCTTAAAAGTAATAAAGAGGTTCAATTAATAAGAAGAGCCGAAGAGTTAAGGGATTATTTTGCCACATTTGATATTTTTGATTTTGATTTTGAATAAACTTTTTAATTTAAAGGAGGAATTTTGTTTTGAGTACCACAGTTAAACACAAAAAAATGTCGGGCATTTTTATATTAGCCGGTTTATTTATTTTTTTGCTATATCTTAATACGGGTATTGTAAATGCCAAAAAGGCTATAGATACGGGCGGAATGGAGATTACAGACGGCGGAGTGCTTAAAAAATATACTGATGTTCATGACAAAAATCATTCCATTACGATTCCGAAAGAAGTGACGGAGATTGGCGACGGGGCTTTTAGGGGCTGCGATAAAATTAAAGAAGTGAAATTTGAAAAGCCCAATAAAATAAAAAGTATAGGTGAATCGGCATTTTCAGGTTGTAAGGCATTAGAGGAATTTACCGTTCCCAAGAATATATATCTTTTGCAAGGTAATACATTTAACGGCTGTACGAAGTTAAAAAAGGTTAAACTCAACGGACGTTTGCAGTCTATAGGAGAGTCCTGTTTCGCCGGTTGCAAGAGCTTAAAAAAAATAAAATTTCCGGATAACTTGGAGTATATTTTGGACAATGCCTTTTCTAACTGTGAAAAATTGGGAACGATCAAATTTCCTGACGGATTATTGTATATAGGAGATTCGGCGTTTTCAGGCTGTACCAATTTGCAGACGGCAAAGAAGAATATGCCGGTTTGTTTAATAAGGTTGGGCAATTCAGCTTTTCAAAATTGTACTAAATTAAAGGAAATGAGATTCGGAGTAAATTTGAGCACCTTATCCGATAATATAGGAGATATTAAGGATATAGGAGATTTGGAAAACATAGGGTCACTTGGAGAAAATTGTTTCAGCGGTTGTACCGGGCTTAAAAAGGTTGTTTTTAAAAACGGTAAATATAAGAGAGGTGGCAAGTTGGTTGACTCTAAGAATACTCAGGGAATCAGAAGATTGGGTGCGGAAATATTTACAAATTGCAAAAGCTTGAAAGAGGTGGTAATAGAGGACTATTTCATAGAATCCATAGACGATTCCATATTTGAGGGCTGTAGAGGTACAATAGTTATAAAGGCTCCGAAATGGGTGATAGAAAAGTCTATAAAAGAATTTGTTGAAAGAGTAAAATATAATGATTTGACTATCAAGTATAAGGCTCTGTAAAATTTGTCGAATACTTTGAATTATCGTAATAAGGATTGTTTTAAGGAAATTTTATTTAATATAGAGAGTTGATATGAGAATAGTAAAAAAATATGTTGTTAAAATATTGATAGTAATATTTTTTATAATCATAGATATTTTGTCAGGCGTTTCATTGCAAACCGATATTAATACTGTATCTGCCGCTAATCAGAAAGCAAAAACAATTATTTCTGCTGATAAGCAAAAAGAATCGGATATCAATAAAAAAGTGATTGTTCAAAAGAAATCGCTCAAAAAGAGAAATACTAAAAAGTACAAAAAGAAACATAAGTTAAAAAATAGGAAAACTAAGAAAAAAAATAAGAAGAAAAATAAGAAAAATAAAAAGATAACCAAAGATATAGGTTCAAAAATTAATCTTTTTTAGCATAAGGAAAGAAGCTTTATGTTATAAATGAGTGTGGGGTGTATAGGCAATAATGAGCTTATACACCCTGTTTTTATAAAAGGGATTTACCGACAGAAAAATAAAATAGGGAGCGGAGGGTTGGCAAATGATAGATTTTGAAATTATTCAGAGTGTTCATACAGGCCTTCAAAGTCAATCAAAGTACGATATAGTTTTGTCTAATGATACGGTATACAATGCTGAGGCTATAAGTCTTTACGATTTTGAAGTTACTTATAAAAAGAAAAGATATACCTGCAAGTTACATTCTGAAACATTCACAAAGGATAGATATCTTCATATATTTGACAGGAATAAAAATGATATCGGAGGGATAACCGGTACAAACGATAGAGCAAGTATGATTTTTAAAAATACGATGTACAGCATATATCGTGTGGGAATGAAAAACGAGGGTATATATTGGCCTGTTTACAAACGCTATGATACTTCAGGAGAAGCACAGGTCGGTGTTATTCACAAGGATAATTTTACTGCAAAGATGCTTGACAGATATGATTGCCATTGTCTTTATGAAGAAGATATTTTGCCCATAGTGATTTTCGGATTATATACAGATATGCTGGAATATAGCAACATCGGTAAAAAAGGTGGATTTGGATTTACGGTTGAATATGAATATGTGTGGGGTAAGGAGCTTCTTGAGAAGCATAATCCTAATTTTTATTCCAAGAAATATTGAGGTGTTATATGAAAAAAGTACTATATATGATATTTATTCCGATATTTATGATAGCCTTGTTGATTATATCTTTTATATCAGTGACTGTGCTGTTTAATAAATTTTTACCGAAATATGCTAAAAACGAGGTTCTGATAATTGTGTTGTCAATGATTCTTTTGTTTATAATATTTGTTATAATTGATAATGTGACACGCAGTATTTTTAAGAAAGATAATGCAAGCACCAACAGGGAAAGAATAGAGAATTATTATGCCAAGATAGCTGTAGGTAAGAACAGGTACAATACAAGGATTGAAGCGGGAATAAAGCTTATAGGTACTGACGGAGATTTGTTTAATCAGGCATTTTTGATAAATGACACCGTTATAATAGGAAAAGATAGGGAAAATACAGATGCCTGTTTTCATAAAGAAGAGATTTTTGTGGATAATGTGCATTGTAAGGTGGTAAATAACAACGGGAAAATAGAGCTGATTGATTTAGGCTCAAAGAGCGGTACATTCTTAAAGAACGGAACAAGATTAGAGGCAAATGTGCCTTATGAGCTGTATAATAAAGCCGAATTTTATTTAGGCGACAGGGAAAACAGTTTTACTGTAGAATATTGAAAAAAGAGAGGTATAAAAATACTTGCATATATTTCTCTAAAAGGCTATACTTAAGGTGTTGTTTATGTTATTTTTATATGAAAGAAAGGACTTAAGGGCTATGAGAAAAACTAAAATAGTATGTACATTAGGACCTGCTACTGACAGAGATGATGTATTAAGGCAGTTAATTGTCGGGGGAATGAATGTAGCAAGATTTAATTTCTCACACGGAACACACGATGAGCATTTAAAGAGGCTCACTAAGTTAAGAGAAATCAGAGAAGAGCTTAATTTACCGATAGCGGCACTCCTTGATACAAGGGGACCTGAAATAAGAATAGGTACGTTTAAAGACGGAAAAATCACCTTAAAAAAAGGCAACAGCTTTACTCTTACGACAAAAGATAATGTAGTCGGTGATGAAAATATAGTCCACGTAAATTATAAGAATATCATTGATGATATAGAGGTAGGCGGCAGAATCTTGATTGATGACGGACTTGTCAGCCTTAAAATTACGGAAATTAAGGGGGAGGATATTATCTGTCTTATTGAAAATGACGGTGTAATATCTGACAGAAAGGGCGTGAATCTGCCGAATTGCGATACCTCTATGCCATATATAAGCGAGAGTGACAGGGCTGATATTATATTCGGTATTGAGCAGGGCTTTGATTTTATTGCGGCTTCTTTTGTAAGAAGTGCAAGCGATGTCCTTGAAATCAGAAAAATTTTAAATGAGCATAACAGTCGAATTAATATAATTTCAAAGATTGAAAATATGCAGGGTGTTAATAATATTGATGAAATTATAAGGGTTTCCGACGGAATTATGGTGGCAAGAGGAGATTTAGGTGTGGAAATTCCGCTTGAGGAAGTGCCTGTTATTCAAAAGGAGCTGATAAGAAAGGGGTTTAACGCTGAAAGACGTGTAATTACAGCTACACAGATGCTGGATTCTATGATGAAAAATCCAAGACCTACACGTGCGGAGGCTACAGATGTCGCAAATGCCATCTATGACGGAACAAGTGCGATAATGCTCTCGGGAGAAACCGCCGCCGGAGCATATCCGGTGGAAGCTCTTATGACAATGGACAGGATAGCTAAAAGAACTGAAGAGGATATAGATTACGTAAAGAGATTCAAAAACAGGGTTCAGGAAAAAAATCCCGATGTTACCAATGCCATAGCTCACGCAACCTGTATGACCGCAATAGACCTTGATGTATCTGCCATCATCACGGTTACAAAGTCCGGAAATACCGCAAAGCTCATTTCCAAATACAGACCTGATGCACCTATTATCGGCTGTACGATGTCAAATGAGGTGTGCAGACAGCTGAGTATGTCGTGGGGTGTTATTCCTATGCTTATAGAAGAAGAAAAAGATACCGATGTACTGTTTGAGCGTGCAATTGATAATGTTATTGAGGCGGGCTATATAAAGGCGGGCGATTTGACGGTCATTACCGCCGGTGTTCCTCTCGGAATTTCAGGAACTACCAATCTGCTTAAGGTTGCGATAGCCGGAAATATCTTAGTCAGAGGAAAGGGCATAGGGAAAGGGACACTGACTGCCCCTGTAATAGTCTGCAAGGATATAAAAGAGCTTCCTGAAAAGCATAAGGACGGCTGTATTTTTGTAGTTCCCGATACGGATAATTCCATAATGCGACAACTGCGTTCCGCAAAGGGACTGATAGTAGAGTCTCCCGATGAAAATTCTCACGCGGCAATAGTGGGAATGAGCCTTGATATACCTGTGATTATAGGAGCTGCCAACGCTACGGATATTCTAAAGACCGGTTCTATTATTACTATGGACGTTGAAAGCGGACTGATTAATGCTTGATGCTTTTATTGTAGATATAAAAAACCTAAGCTATGATTATTCAGAAGAAGGACAGTATGAACAGAAAAAAAGTTTGGCATTAGATGATGTGAGCTTTAATATAAAAGATGGGGAAATGGTCGCAATATTAGGGGCTAACGGTAGCGGGAAATCCACCTTGGCCCGTCATTTGAATGCTCTTTTATTGCCTAAGACAGGAGAGGTTGTTGTATGCGGCTTTAATACTTCGGATAAAAATAATATCTTTGATATAAGAAAAAACGTCGGAATTGTTTTTCAAAATCCGGATAATCAGATAATAGCAAGTATTGTTGAAGAGGATATAGGTTTCGGCTTGGAAAATCTTAACGTTCCTACAGAGGATATACTTTTAAGAGTAGATGAGGTGCTTGAGGATTTAAGTTTATCCAGGCATAGGCTGAAATCTCCTAACAGGCTGTCGGGAGGACAAAAACAGAGGGTGGCAATAGCCGGCATTTTGGCGATGAAACCTAAGATAGTGGTGTTTGATGAATCAACGGCTATGCTTGATCCGAGCGGTAGAGAACAGGTGATGAGTTCTGCAAAAAAAATGCACGATGAGGGCATTACGGTAATTATCATTACACATTATATGGACGAGGTGACATATTGTGACAGGGTCTTTGTGATGTCTAAATCAAAGTTTGTTATGGAAGAAACTCCGAGGCGGATATTTTTAAAATCGGAGGAGCTTGAAAAACTGAAACTTTCAATTCCCAATATCACAAAAATGGCACTTGAATTAAACAAGTATTATGATAAGATAAAGACCGACTGCCTGTATATGAATGAATTGGTTGATCAGATAATGAGTGTTTATAGGGTTAAAGATAAGCCTAAAATGCCTGCGGTAAAGCCGATAAAAAAGGAGAATATAAAAAAAGAAGAAATACTCAGACTTGAAAATGTAAATTATTCCTATTCTTCCGGGAACGGGCTTGAGAGTAATGTTTTAAAAAATGTTAATTTGACAATATATAAGGGAGAATTTTTGGGTATAATAGGGCATACAGGCTCCGGCAAGTCTACCCTCATACAGCATTTTAACGGTTTGAACAAGCCTACCTCAGGTAGTGTTTTTTATAAAAACAAGAATATTTTTGACAAGGATTATTCATTAAGGGCACATAAGGGTAAGGTGGGTCTTGTATTTCAATATGCGGAGCAGCAGCTGTTTGAAATAAATGTACTTGAGGATGTGATGTTCGGACCTTTAAATCAGGGAAAAACAAGAGATGAGGCTCAAAAATTGGCAAAAGAGGCTATTGAAATGGTGGGACTTTCTGAGGATTATTATTCCCGTTCACCGTTTGAGCTGTCGGGGGGAGAGAAAAGAAGAACGGCTATTGCGGGAGTTTTGGCTATGAAACCCGAAATACTGGTGCTTGATGAGCCGACGAGCGGACTTGATCCCGTCGGAAAAGAGCTTATTTTTGAATTGCTTTTTAAACTTAAGGAAAGAGGAATTACTATTGTAATAGTAAGTCACAGCATGGAAGATGTATCAATTTATGCAGATAGAGCGGTAGTAATTAATGACGGTTCTATAGCGATGTGCGGAGATACGACCGAGGTTTTAAGCAGAGCTGATGAATTAAAAAAAATAAGGCTTAACACAAGTTATTTTCATCAGGTTTTGGAGGAGCTTTACAGGTCGGGACTTAATGTGGATATGAATGCGGTATCCTTTAATGATGTGATTTATAATATTTTGAGTGCTTTATCAAATCAGGATAACGAGGGGTCGGGGATAATTAAAAATGATTAGAGATATAACCATAGGACAATATTATCACGCAAATTCCGTTATTCATCGCCTTGATCCCAGGGTAAAGCTTTTCGGGACAATAGTATTTATAGTGAGCCTGTTTTTATCATTGAAGCTTGAAATATATATATTAGCCGCTTTATTTTTGACATTTGCAATTATTTTAAGCAAGGTTCCTTTTAAGTTTATGATAAAGGGGTTAAAGCCCATAATTCTTTTGCTTATAATGACATTTTTGTTTAATTTATTTTTGACACCGGGAGAGAGTGTATTTAAAATTTGGAAATTGAATATTACAAAAGAGGGAATTAATCTATCCGTGCTTATCTGTATCAGATTTATACTGCTTATACTTGGCTCAAGCGTGATGACTCTAACCACCACACCTAATATTTTAACTTCAGGGATTTCAAAGGCTCTTAAATTTTTAAAGGTTGTTAAATTTCCTGTGGACGAGGTGGCTATGATGATGTCCATAGCTCTTAGATTTATTCCGATTTTGGTTGAGGAAACCGGTATTATAATGAAAGCACAGGAGGCAAGAGGAGCGTCATTTAATGAGGGAAGCATAGTTAAAAGGGCAAAGGCTCTATTGCCTATTTTAGTGCCTCTTTTTGTATCCGCTTTCAGAAGAGCGGATGAGCTTGCAATGGCAATGGAGTCAAGATGTTATTTTTGCGGGAAACCTCGTACCGAGATGAAACCGCTTAAGTATAAGAGATGTGATGTTTCGGCATATATTATTATCTTGATTTATTTAGGACTTATGATTGTTGCATCTATTTTGCTTAAAAAATATCATTTATTACCATATATTTAATGAATCTGCTATGCAAAAAGCACTTTTGCTATACAAAGTGCCTTGCTATGCAAAAAGAACCTTTGCTATACAAAAAGTGCTTTTATAAATTACTCTCTCTGATCTTTAATGTTTTATGACGGTAAACAAACGGAATAAAAAATACAAGTCGCAACTCGCTATGCTCAAACATGCGACTTGTACCGCATTTTTTATCCGTTTGAACCGTCATTGAAAACATTAAACAGACGTTCGATTAATTTATAAAAGCACTTTATTTAAGTAAATCATTTGCAATACCCGTTTTTATTTTAATAAAAATTCGAGCAGTTTAGCAAAGTCCTCAAGACTTAGATTTTCCGCTCTTATATTCAGCTTAAATCCGCTTTTTTCTATCGCAGTTTTGATTTTTTCTTTGCCAAGTGAAAAAATATTGCTTGCTGAAAGCGAATTGATTAAAGTTTTTCTTCTATGCAAAAAAGATGTTCTTATTAAGGTATTAAGCTTAGTTTCATCTGATACGTATACCTGCGGCTTATCCAAGACTTTCATTGTGACCACCGCACTGTCCACGTTAGGAGGAGGTAAAAAAGCTTTTCTGTCCACTATTCGTACAAGGCTTGCCTGAGTGCTGTAGTTTACGGCAAGAGTAATTGCTCCGTATGCCTTGGTTGAGGGCTTTGCACAAAGTCTTTCAGCCACCTCTTTTTGCACCATTATTGTTATTCTGTCAAATAACGACCTTTCATCTAAGAGACGGATCAGTATAGGTGTGGTGATGTAGTAAGGCAGATTTGCAACAACCTTTGTGCCAATCGGCAAGGAGGAGAGCCTGTCCCATTTCATAATATCCTGATTTATTATATCCACATTATCAAAGCTCTTCAATTCTTTTTGCAACAGCTTTACCATTTCGTCATCTATTTCAACGGCTATTACTTTTTTGGCTGTTTTTGCAAGCTCCTTTGTAAGAACTCCGGCGCCCGGACCTATTTCCAGTACGGTATCCTCATTATTTATTTTTGATGCTTTTATTATATC
>CAUUGW010000012.1:0-16329 GCA_963544785.1 uncultured Lachnospiraceae bacterium
CTCTCCGGAGGAAATATACAAAAGGTGGTGGTTGCCAGAGAATTTTCCTCAAATCCTATCTTTATTATTGCAGACCAGCCTACACGAGGTATAGATGTCGGAGCTGCCGAATTTATACATAAAAAATTGGTGGAATTGAGCAGAATGGGCGCCGCCGTTCTTTTGGTATCTGCCGATCTTAATGAAATTTTACAGCTGTCCGACAGTCTTATGGTTTTTAATTCCGGACGTATTGTGGCATATTTTGATGATGTAAACGGACTTGATGATGTTTCTTTAGGAGAATTTATGCTTGGCATAAAATCTCAAAATGAAGATGATGTAAGGAAGGTGTGCTATGAAGAATAAACGAATATTTTTATTTGAAATATTTAGAGGTTTTATGGCAATAATTGTAGCTCTTCTGGTTGCCGCCATATTTATCTTTGTGACCTCAAAAAATCCGATGGAAGCTATAAAATATCTTCTTCTCGGTCCGCTTATTTCATTTAAAAAAGGAGCTGTAGAGTTTAATTTAAACAGTTTTTATACCATTTTAGCCGCTATGATTCCTACAATATTTACAGGTCTTGGGGTTTGTGTAATGTTTTCCGCCGGAGAATTTAACTTAGGTGCGGAGGGCTGTGTAATGCTTGGCGGATTTTTGGGTGGAATAAGCGGAATATATTTTACAACCGGCACATTCCTTGACCCTATCATTGCGGTGCTTTTTGCAGCCTGCTTTTGCGGCTTAATAATGCTTATTCCTGCACTCGGCAAAATAAAATTAAATGCCAGTGAAATGGTATCCTCACTTATGCTGAACTATGTGATATTATATGTGGTAATGCACTTTTTAAGCTCAGTTTTTGCCGACAGAAGTCAAGGGGCTCTTATGACGCATAATTTTGCAGAAACGGCAAGAATTCCCAATTTGGTATCCGGAAATTCACATTTGACCTTCGGATTTGTAATTGCTATTATTTTTACGGTTATAACAGCATTTTTTATGTATAGGACAAAATGGGGATACCAGATAAGAATGATAGGTATAAATAAACAGTTTTCAAAGTATTCAGGAATGAAGGTCGGCGGTGTAATTGTACTTTCTCAGATAATAGGAGGCGTTTTATCAGGTATGGGCGGCTCTTTAGAAATACTTGGACGTTTTTCAAGCTTTTCCTGGCAAGAATTACCGGGATATGGTTGGGAGGGAATAACCATTGCAATCTTAGCTAAAAACAATCCCATTTTTGTACCGATAGCGGCATTTTTTATTTCCTATTTAAATAAAGGCTGTCAATTGATGAGTACCTATTGTGATGTCCCCTCTGAAATGATTGATATAATACAGGCTGTAATATTCCTGTTCTTTGCGGCGGAACAGTTTTTATCCAAATATCGCCAAAAATTAGTGGTAAAGTCCACTATGGAAGAGGTGGCGGCGGAAAATATTAAAAAAGAGGGGGTTTAAGAATATGACACAGATATTAAAATTTCTGATACAACCGGATTTTTTATTTTCAATAATAAGGATAACAGCTCCCATACTGCTTGCAACTTTAGCGGCTCTGATAGCGGAAAAAGCAGGTGTTACCAATATAGGACTCGAAGGAATAATGATGATTTCCGCATTGTTCGGAGCTTTGGGCGGATACTGGTTCAAATCTTGGTTCTTGGGAATGATGCTTGCAGCCGCAATCGGTATCTTAATAGGTATTGTAATGGCATTTTTCAGCTTAAATCTTAAAACGGACATTATATTATCCGGTATTGCGGTAAATATGATAGGTAGCGGCGGAACAATTTTTTTACTATACGCCTTTACTAAAGAGCGTGGAAATACCGCATCATTAAGCTCCACACAGACCCTTATTCCGACCGTAAACATTCCTTTATTAAAAGACATTCCGTTCATAGGCGATGTATTAAGCGGTCATTCCTTTTTGACCTATCTGTCCTTTCTTTTAGTTTTAGCGGTATGGATTTTACTTTATAAAACTCCTTTGGGACTTAATATAAGAGCTGTGGGAGAGGACGAAAATGCGGCAAAATCCGTCGGAGTAAGTGTAATTAAAATAAAATATATTGCCCTTGCCATATCGGGCTTTTTCGCAGGGCTTGGAGGAGCTTTTATGTCTATGTACTATTCTCAGAGCTTTAACTCGGGAATGGTGGCAGGTAGGGGTTTTATTGCATTGGCGGCGGAAGCTATGGGTAAAGGCGAGCCCTTAGGAGCTATGCTTTCAAGCCTGTTGTTCGGATTGGCTCAGGCACTAAGAACCAAAGTATCCGGTATCCAAAATACCAGTTCTTATCTTGTGTCATCTATTCCTTATGTAGTAACCATTGTCGGACTGTTTATCTACGCCGCCGGCACATTACATAAATTAAAAAAAAGAAAGGCAAAAAATAATGCTTGAAAAAATACCTGTAATATTGGACGGCGACCCCGGTCACGATGATGCAATTGCTTGGGTTTTGACAAATGCCGATAAAAGACTTAATATTTTGGCTGTTACAACCTCCTGCGGAAATCAAACAATAGAAAAAACAACACATAATGCAAAGCAAATTTGCACATTAATAGGTTTGAATGCTCCTATAGCAAAGGGAGCAAAAAAACCGATGGTAAGAAAGGTCTTAACTGCCGGCAATATACACGGAGAATCCGGTCTTGACGGAGCGGTTTTACCTGTGCCTGATAGGGAATTATCGGAACTTTGTGCCGCAGACCTTATTGCAAATGCTGTTAAATCTTCTGATAAAAAGGTCACTATAATAGCTACCGGACCTCTTACAAACATTGCCACCTTTTTACTGTGCTATGAGGAATTGAAAGATAGAATAGAACAAATATCATTAATGGGAGGCGGGATTTACACAGGCAATTTTTCTTTTGCCGCAGAATTCAACATACTTGTAGACCCCGAAGCTGCTGATATAGTATTTAAAAGCGGTATTAAAATAATAATGTCGGGACTTGACGTTACGTTAAAATCTCTTATATTACCTGAAGATGTCAAAAAAATCAGGTCTATAAACAATAAGGTATCCGATGTTGTTGCCGCTTGGCTTGATTTTTTCCTTATTTTTCATATGGAAAAAGGATATAAGGGTGCACCCGTACACGACGCTGTAGCCGTCATAAGTGTAATTCATAAAGATATTTTAGATATTAAAGAGATGTTTGTAGAAATAGATACAAAGGGTGAATATTGTACCGGCGCCACCATAGGTGATATCAGAGGAATCAAAGACTTAAAGCCTAATGCACAGGTAGTGTGCGGAATAGATAGAAAAGCTTTTGTGAATATCATAATAGATGCCGTTAAAAGCTACAGTAAGGAGGCTTTATGAAAAAATATCTTTTTATAGACTGGGCCCCGGGTGTTGACGACTGTGCGGCAATTATTCTTGCAAGTAAATTAAAAGATTATGAAATAGTAGGAATCGGCACTCTGTCAGGCAATGTAAGATATAAACAAACATATGACAATGCGAGAAAACTGATTGAATTTATAGGGCTTGATACCGCAGTTTATATGGGAGCCAAAAAGCCCCTTATAAGAGAGATAGTTACTGCGGAACATATACACGGAGAAGATGGATTAGGCGGCGTAAAACTGCCCGATGCAACCTCTGATAAAAATGATAAAAAGGCTTGGGACGCCTTATATGAGGCACTTTGCAAGTACGGAGAAAATTTATCCGTAATAGCAATAGGACCTCTGACAAATATTGCAATCGGTATTTTAAAATATCCCGATTTTGAAGAAAAACTGAAAAATCTTATAATAATGGGAGGTTCATTATACGGCGGAAATGTTACCGCTTCCGCATAATATATATGTCGATCCTGAGGCTGCCAAGCGTGTATTTGATTCAAATATTCATATTATAATGTTCGGACTTGATGTTACCTTAAAAGCATATATGACCTCAAAAGACTTGGAAAAAATCAGAGCCATAGGCACAAAAGAGGCTGTTTTTTTAGCCGATTGCTTTAAAATTGCCCTTGATTTCAGCCGAAAATACGGCTTGAAAGGTGTAGCCGTACACGATGCCTGCACAATTATGTACCTTTTTTATCCCGAACTCTTTAGTATGAAAAGAGCCGGTGTTACCGTAGAAACCATATCTGATATTACCAGAGGAAAAACCGTATCCGATATGTACAGCGATAAAAAGATGGAAAATAGGAATGTAGACGTTGTACTTGATGTTGATAGAGAAAAATTTGTAGAATATTTTATTAAGATAATTAAAGGGCAATGACTCTCAAAATTGTTTTACAATGTCAAAAAGCGACTTAAGTGTTTTACTCAAGTCGCTTTTAATATACTCTTCAATTTAATATAAAGCCTGACGGCTTTGATAGTCAGCTATATTTGACTATATTAAAAGCAAGCTTTCGTATAGGCAAACTCGGCTAATTATCTTCTTCCTCTCTTAAAAAAAGTGTACAAAACATATACCGGTATCGGTATCATTATGATTGAAACTATATTAATTATATTCACTACATTTGGAGGCACAAATTCCTGTATAGCCGCAAGAAAATTGTTGCCGATATGCACAAATATAGGAAAAATCAAGTTATTCTTCTGCTCATAAACTATCGCTGCGATCACTCCCATAGAAGTTGCATATACAGCTGAAACGATATTCATATGATATATACCGAACAGAGCAGATGATACGATTATAGCTGTACAAACGGGAGTTACTTTTTTAAGAGATTTAAATACTATACCTCTAAATAAAATTTCTTCTATTATAGGTGCTAAAATAGCTGAAACCGCTATAGTACCAAGCAAATTGCTCTCAGATGCACCTTTACTCTTGACCAACTCCACGCTTCTTTGAAGTGCCGGAATCAGTCCCAAAATTCCGACTATAATACATATAATTCCGGCAACTCCAAAACCTGTGACTATACTTTTTCCTATCTCCTTAAGATTTACGGCTACTTTTTTTTCTCCCCTATATCTACCTGTCGTAAATTTATAAATCGCAAAAAAGATAACCACAAGTAAAATATATATGAGTATTTCTCCCAAATAGTAAAATTCCTTGACTCTTATTTCCGATAAATGTAATGTATCAAACAAGAGTCTGCTCATCGAAATATATAAAATATTCGACATAATGTAGTGAAATATGATTGCCAAAATCGGAAGAGAAAAAAAACCTATCTTGTTATATGCATTTAAACCGACATTCACTGTGTTTTTATCATTTTCACTCATTTTTTGCCTCTAAAATGCTTAATTCTGATTTTTCAGTTCTGCAACCTTCTTTTCAATTTCAGTAATCTTTTCCAAGTCTGCATTTAAAGTTTTAAGCTCATCTTCTGTCAATTTATCTTTAACATTTTCTATCTGTGATTTCAAAAATTCCACATAATCTCCGCTCGGGTCGGTATTATCTTTTTGAACCTGAGCAAACACCTTATCCCAAGCATCTTTATGCTCTATGAAAAGGTTACCCTCTTCCATAAGAAGCTTTGAAATTTCTTCTTCTCCGGAATTGTTTGAAGATACATTTCCTTGCGGTTCTTCACCTGATTTTATCTTATCAACTATATCCAAAATTTCCGACATTCTCTTTTCGCTGTCGATAGCTCCGATTATCTGCTCTCCGATTATTTTTCCGCTTTTATCAACTATTACGGTAGTAGGATAGCTGAAGATCTTATGTGTATATTCAAGTGCCGGACCTTCTGTAATAAATATATTTTTATATGATACTCCCTGCTTTGAAAGGATATCTTTCGCCTCATTTAATCTCTCTTCATCTATTTTTTCATTGTCTACAATTTCACTGTTGACTCCTACAATAGTCGCACCTTTCTCACGGAGCTTTTCGTTGAACTTTTCAAGTTCAGGCATCTCATTTACACACGCGGAACAGCCGTTAAACCAGAAATTAAGTATGGTCGCTTCATTTTCAGAAAATAGGCTTTGGTCTATGTCGTTGCCGTCGAAATCTTTCCCCTTAAAATCAGGAAACATCTCTGCATTACTTTCAGTTTTTTGAGTGCCGGAACCGCCTGTACCTGTTTCCGAATTTTTTTTGCCGCAGGCTGCCAATGAAAATATCATTGCTACAGACATTACCACAGGTAAAATTTTTTTAATTGTTCTCATTTTTTAATTCTCCAATCTTTATTTTGTTTTTATTGTTTTTATCTTCAAGAGGATTTTTAAATCCCCAGTTGACACTGATTGCTTTTGTAGGGCAGACTTTTACACATTCCGCACATCTTATACATTCTGTATGTGCATCATTTTTTGTGATATCCACCTCCATTTTACAGGTTCTACTGCATTTACCGCAAGAAATACATTTATTAGGATCAACAGCATAGCTAAGCAGTGAAACCTTATTGAATAATGAATAAAATGCTCCGAGCGGACAGATCCATTTACAAAACGGACGATACAAAAATATACTGAGTACAATAACCGAAATAAGTATTATAAGCTTAAAAGTAAATAATTTACCCAAAGTCGCTCTTATTCTTGAATCCGCAATTGAAAGCGGTATGCCTCCCTCCAATATTCCCTGCGGACAGATATATTTGCAAAAATAGGGCGATGCAATTCCTGCTTTATTTATAAGCAGTATAGGCAATGCAATTACCGCAACCGCAAGAATTATGTATTTCAGATATGTAAGAAGCTTAAGCTTCTTTGTACTGAATTTCGGTGTCGGTATCTTATGAATCAAGTCCTGAAACCAACCGAACGGACATAGAAAACCGCAAATAAATCTCCCCAGCATTACACCGAACAAAATCGCTATGCCTGTTATATAATATGAAAAGTTAAATTTTGAAGACCCTACGACAGCCTGAAAAGACCCTATAGGACAGGCTCCTGTCGCTCCCGGACAGGAATAGCAGTTAAGACCCGGCACGCAAGCCTGTTTCACCTTACCTTGATAAAGCACGCCTTTAGCAAAGTTCGGCAGGTGAACATCTGTCAGAAGTGTTGCAAGCATTTGAACGGTATTTCTGCTTTTTATAAAATTTTTAATTTTTGATAATGCCCCTGTCTTAGCCAATTCCCACACACTCCAAACATAAGTTTATAGCCTTGTTAAAGACTGTTTCGATTTCACCCCTATTTGCCCCTAAGTATATGAAACCGATTCCGATACAAATCAGCAATACTCTAAGTATTTGCTTGATTTTAAATGAGTTTTTACTTATATTATTCATTTAACCTCCTCCTCATAGCTTTGATTTAATTCTTCTGACGATGAAAGTATAGCAAAAAGGGTATAAAATTTTTGTTAAGAAAAATATTTTTTATCAAAATTTTTAAGTTGCTTGTTTTTCAGGCATAATTTCGATATAATTACAAGTATATTTAAATTTGACAAGATGGTCGGATATCATTTGCCTATGTGAAGATAGTTATTTTATATAATTAAGGAGAATACCTATGAGAATATTGGTTGTCGAGGACGAAGAAACGCTTTGCGAAAACATTGCAAAGGGTCTTAAAATTGACGGATATGAAGTGGACACCTGCTTTGACGGTGAATCTGCTTTAGATATGATTTTATCTGAGAGTTATGATTTAATAATTTTGGACTTGAATCTTCCTAAAATGGACGGTATGGAAATACTGGAAAATTTAAGAAAAGATGATCCGGAAACCGCAATTTTGATACTTTCTGCAAGGGGTCAGCTTGAGGATAAAATAGCCGGACTTGATGCAGGTGCCAATGACTATCTTTGTAAACCCTTTCATTTTGAAGAACTTGAAGCAAGGGTTAGAAGCCTGACACGTCGCCGTATCGTTCAAAACAACATAATTCTTGAATGTGGTGAACTGTCATTAAATACCAAGAGCAGAACACTTTTTGCAAAGGGTAATGAAATTTTTTTGACAAGAAAGGAATTCGGACTTTTAGAATATTTGATACTGCACCAAGAAAACCCTATAAGCCAAGAAGAACTTATCGAACACGTATGGGACGCAAGCGTGGACAACTTCAGCAATTCAATCAGAGTACATATTTCCGCTCTTCGTAAAAAATTACGAACCGCCTTAGGCTATGATCCTATAATAAACCGTGTGGGGCAGGGTTATCTGATAGGAGTACCGAAATGAAAAAAACACGTTCACTTCAATTAAAACTTACCCTTGCAACAGCTTTTTTGGTAATCATTTCCTGCCTTACAATATCTTATTTTATAAGCAACTCCGCTGTGGTTTATATGTCGGAAATCGAAGACTCCGCAATTGCAATATTACCGATTGAAGGTATGACCACCGGCGCTGAGGACAGCTTTGAGGTGGCTATTGATCCGAGAACAGCTCTATCTGATATTTTTAAAAATACCAGAAATGAATTTTGGGCAAAAAGCCTTTTAATCACTCTAATCATAACAATTGTCAGCAGCTTTACAATGTATTTTTTAATTGGATATGCACTTAGACCTCTACAAAAATTAGGAAGACAAATGGAATACATAAAAGCCAAAAACTTACACACCCCTATAGTTCCTGAAAGTAATGATAATGAAATTATTAAGCTGACCGATGCCTTTAATCAAATGTTAATTCGTTTAGATACCACTTTTTCAGCACAAAAAAAGTTCTCTGCAAATGCGGCACACGAGCTTCGTACTCCTCTTACCGTAATGCGTACAAGACTTGAGGTGATTGCAAAAAACAGCAGTCTGGAAATAGAGGAATATCGGGAAACAATCAATATGTTAAAGCTTCAAATCGACCGTCTGTCTCACGTAATAGATATACTTTTAGAAATGACGGATCTTCAATCCGCAGAAAAAAAAGATAAGATATCGCTTGCCGAAATGGTAGAAGAAATACTATGCGATTTAACAGCCATAGCCGATGAAAAAGAAATAACACTGATTCAGACTGCAGGAAATGCTGAAATTATAGGAAATGATACATTGATATACAGGGCGATTTACAATCTTGTTGAAAATGCAATCAAATACAATCGCATCGGAGGTAAAGTTATAATTGAAATAAAAGAACAAAAAAATTTAGCCGTAATAAATGTGAGCGACACGGGAAAAGGTATTGATAAGTCCGAATGGGAGCATATATTTGATCCGTTTTTCAGAGTGGATAAATCCTATAGCAGAAATATCGGAGGTGCGGGCTTAGGTCTTGCTCTCGTAAAAGAAATTGTGACACAGCATAACGGTAAAGTAAAAGTGGTTCAAAGCTCAAAATCAGGCACAACCGTTGAAATGTCACTATATAAAAATATATAATATTTTCTGCCCTTAATCACCTATTAAAACGGTAATTAAGGGCAGGTTATTTCATAAGTGTTATATATCCTCTATGTCTTTGAAATTTGCCGTTTTGTCATTCCTTTTGCATAGATTGAAATATTTTATTTTGACTTCTTTTTCCTTCTAACAACAAAGGTTGATAACCCAAGCCCTAAAATGCTGAATAATATGATTGTTATAAAAATAAAATTCAATTCCATAGGTAAAACGATGATTTCTAATTTAGATCCATTTATCTGAAAAACCAAATAGCTTCCTATAATTTCAAAAGGTACTTTTTCCCACTCGTTATTATCTTTTACATAAATAACGGTATTTTTTAAATTTTTATTAATAGGATAGAATCTTACCGTATGCGTTTGGCTGTTGTCATTAGGGATTGTCAATAACCAATGTTCCGCTTGCTGTATTTTTCTCTTTTGCCAAAAAGTTGCCTGACCTTTTTCTGATAATTCACTTAAAATATCAGTTTTAAAATATTCACTGCCTGCCCCCAATAAACGCAAAGACAAACAATCTTCTTTCGTAAAATTGCCTTCTGCCAAAAATATCGACTTATCCGTATCTCTTCTATCTTCTGTGCATAAAGTGTTTATTGTCTTTTTATACACGGCTTTTACTTCCTTATCAAATAACAGATTGACTAATTCCTCACTGTCCCACACTCCATAATAACCGATTTTATCAGGAATTACCGGAAATACTTCTTTATTAAAAGAAGCTCCATACTCAAAACTCTCTTTCTTTATAATTTTATCATCTACCCGAAATGTCAAATAAAATTTTTTAAATTCTTTCGGAAGATTAGCTCTCTTCAATAATTTATAGTAATCTATCTCCTCCGCCTTATTCTTATAACTGACCATATTCATTCCTGCCAATTCATTTGAGACGAAATAATTTCCTTTCAGTTTTCCATTATCATTTCCGCTAATCGCTCCGCAAAAAGAATTATAATCTTCTATTTGAGGCATAGAATAACTGTTTTCTATACAACTGCCGTAGCCTGCAATTCCGCCTATATAATTTCTTGCGCTTAAACTTGCCTTTACAAAGCAGCCTCGGATAACAGAATCCGCCTTTCCACTGATTCCTCCCACATAATCTCCGCTCTCACTTACTATCTTTCCGTAATTTTCGCTTTTACTTATAAAGCCGATACTAAATTGCCCCGCAATCCCCCCGACATAATTTTTCTTTGCGATGATATCTCCATAATTTTTACAAAAATGAATCACAGCTTTTGTTTCATATCTCTTGTTAAATAAATCGGACTTCGCTTTTACAATATCGTCTTCCGGATCATTGTCATACTCCACTGCCATTAAGCCGCTGATTCCACCCACATTAATATCTCCGTCTATTTCCCCATAATTCACAGACTTAAAAACCTTCCCGTTTGTTATCTTATCAATATCCTTATCCGAAGTATCTTTATACAATTTCGATAAATCAATTTCTCTTTGCTCCTGAAGCATATCCATAAAACAACTGCTGATATTAGATGCCTGATTATTTATCTCCTTAAACCTTCCAATCAAGCTATCCGATGAGGAAGACATATACAAATTTAAGTCATTGATTTCATCTGACAATTTTAATAAAGAATCATATAGCTCATTGCCTGCATTTCTAATACTCTTAGAGCTGTTCGGAAAACTTATTCGCTCTGTATTTGACAGCTCCTCCAGCATAGTATCGATCGAATTTACTATACTGATATTTTTTTCAGATGTCAAAGAAAAAATACTAAAGGCTTTTTCGATACTTTGCATTGACTTATCTATATGAACGCTTGCTTTTGCCGCATTATCGACTGCCTTACTGATATGACGGGTACTTTCTTTTAAGTTCGATGTTGCCCCTGCGATTCCTTTCATTCCTGAAATAATCTTATCAATTCCGGATTTCACTTTTATTTTATCTAATGAAATATTATCAATAAGCTCATTGAGCCCATGTATTACGGAACTAATACCTGAACTAAGCTCTTTTAAGTCTTTTATCAAATGTAATACCTGTTTTTTTATTTCATCATTCCAAATTCCATTGGACTGAAGCAAGTCCAATATTTTTTCAAGTGTATCTGCCATATCGGAAGAGCCGTCAGATATCTGATTGAGTCCTGTCCTGATTTTATTAAGAGCCGTTTTTACAGCTTCATCATCTTTTATCTTCAAAGCAGTCTTTAATTCTTTAAAGCCGCTACTTACATTCTCCAAGCCGCGATTGAAAGTATTGCCTGCCTCTTCCATACAGGCAATTGCAATTTTAAGTTCATTGAGAGCATCTGAGCCTAACTTTCCGTTTTCCGCTAATTCGTTCAACCCTTTCGATAATTGCTCCATTCCCTCACTAAATTTTTGGGACAAATCAATAAAATCTGCAGAAATATCTTTCATTCTCACGACTACATCGTATATGCTTTCACTTCCCCTATTCAACTCCTGTGTTGCATCATCTCCATAATCATTTAATATCCCGAATAATGTATAGGTATGATCAATGGAAGCCTCCGTTGCCTTTAATATATCCGTTAAATCCTCAACCACATAATCCGCATTCAAACGTGCATCTTCCAAGGTGCCGTCTACCATATTATGTAACTTATTAAGTTCTTTTTTTATACTTTCCAATGAGCCTTTGGACGCTATCACCGTCAAATACGGCTCCATTTGTCCTACAATGCCGCCAACGTCCTTTCTGCCGTTCAAGCTCCCTTTGTTCAGACAATTTGACACAAAGCCCGAACTTCTTCCGACTACTCCCCCTATATTATATCCTATATGCGGATAACCCACATCTCCTTCATTGATACAACCGACAATCATTCCTTTTGACAATCCCGATATTCCTCCAATATCCGTTAATGTATTAAGAGGTTCTGTTATTCTAAATCGTCTTATATCCGGTATTGCTCCGAAATCCATATCTTCTACCGTAGATATTTTTTCCTGATTAACTCGGTTGATATCGGAAAAATTTTTTGTATTCTTAATGCTTCCCTCATTGATCCCTGCTATTCCCCCTACACTGTGTTCCCCCAATATACTTCCTTTCACGCTGCAATCAATGATTTCTCCCGTTACATCATTTTCTCCGGCAATCCCCCCAACCTTGGAATTTCCTTTTAATTTTCCGCAAAAATTACAAGAAAGAATCCTTCCTTTATTTATAATGGCTATTCCTCCCAAGCCTTCCTTATTTCCTGTATAACTTATATTTCCGCTGACATTAAGATTATATACTCTCCCTGTTTCTCCTATTACATTGAATATACCTGTTTGTTTGCTGCTGCTGATTTTAAATCCCTTTATGCTGTAACCTCTACCGTCAAATTCACCTGAAAAGATAGGGATAGGCTCAAACTCTGCACCTGTTAAGTCAATATCATTTTTCAAATAAACCTTTTTCCCGACAGACCATATATCCAAATGACATTTTTCAGATAATATGGCTAAATCCTCTTTTGAAGAAATTTCAATATATGTTAAATTTTCAGCCAATACGGATTTTTGAAAAAGGAAGATGATTTCTAATAAAATAGCAAAGGCAATGATATTCCTAATTTGTTTCATTATTATTTACCTCCTCCTGCAAAACGGTTCCCGATAATACATTCAAATCCGCTTCTCCATCAATAACAGCATTTATCATTCCGTTGACAGTGCCTGAAATACTCCCTCTTACCCTTCCTTCCACTCTAATTCTACCGCTCACTCTCTGTCTTTTAAGAGGAGACTTAACCGAAAAAGAAGTTTTATCAATCAGTCCTGCTCCCAATAACAAAATTTGAGGTAAAACAAACATAACAATCAGCAAGGATATGATTGTTCCCCTCGATAAGCTCTGACCTATTCCCGCAATGGTTGCCTCGGAAGTCAATCGTCCAATCAGACCTCCTCCCAATACCATCATAGTTCCCGAAGTAATGATAGTCGGGAAACTCTGATTCATTGTTTTGATAATTGCTTCTTTATGGGAAAACTTGTCTTTTAACTCCATATATCTGTTTGATATCACAATCGCATAATCGATATTGGCTCCCATTTGTATGGAGCTTACAATTAAATAACTCATAAAAAACAAATCTGATTTGATAAATACGGGAATTGCAAAATTAATCCAAATACTCCCCTGTATCACAAGAATTAATAATAAAGGCATTCCAACAGATGTAAAGGTAAATAAAAGTACTACCAAAACGACCAGTATTGAGATAATACTCACCACAACATTGTCTCTTTGAAATGATGAATAAAACTCATATTTGCTGGTGGAATCCCCAACAACATAAACATCTCCGTCCAAATAATAACTCTTTGCCATATTACGCATTTCATCTATAAACGCAAACGTTTCATCTCCGCTGCTCGGCAAATCAAGATAAACCAACATTCTGCTATAATGCTCGCCTTGCAGCTGAAGCTTTGCACTATAAATTTTTCTATAAGCCTCATGCAATTCTTCCGTTAATTCTGAATTCAGGCTAAGATATCCTTCCTCTATCTCTTTATTTAAAAATAAAAAGATATCCATCAAAGGAACCCGATAGGTATTTAATCCCCCTACAATTTTTCCATATGCCTCATTATCGGCTGCATAAGCCGCATACAACAATTTAGCCGCCTCATCATCAATATCGGTCAATTCCGAAAATTGCCTCGGTGTCAACCTGTCCGTTAATACATAACCGCCTATGGCTTCGGTGTTTGAAAGACCTATCGTCTTAATCACCTTATCATTATTTTGAAGATTCATTAAAAGATTTTTTTCCGATTCATAGGCTCCGGAAGGAACAACTAATGCCACTACATTCTTCGTTCCGAAATTATCTTCTATAACCTGCACCGCTTTTTGATTTTCATTTATAACAGGTGTTGTTATCGTATCATATCCATAAACATAAGGACATTTCCCCGCAAAATAAAAAGCAAACATAATCAGAATGACAAAAAACGGAGGAATGATTCGCCTACTGAAATAAGCAAATGTTCCAACCTTGGAAATTTCAGGTATAAAACTTTTATGATGGCTTTTATCCATGAGCGGTCCAAACAACATCAACAATCCCGGCATCAGTAAAAATACGGACAATATACTAAGCAAAATCGCTTTAATAAGATTAATTCCCATATCGGGACCTATTCTGAATTTCATAAATAACAGGGCAATCAGCCCTCCTATCGTTGTCATACTGCTGGCTGCAATTTCCGGAATTGCCTTGCTTAAAGCCGTAATAACCGCTTCTCTTATGGGTAAAATTTCATGTTCTTCTTTATATCTGTCACATAAAATAATTGCATAATCAATGGACAATGCCAATTGCAAAACAATGGTAACGGAATTCGATATAAAAGAGATTGTCCCCAATAAAAAAGCGGTTCCCATATTAATAATTGCCGCTGAAACAAACGTCAGCAACAATACCGGTATCTCGGCATATGTCCTTGATGTAAATAACAGAACAAAGACCACAACAGCTGCCACCAAAATGACTACTACTTTCATTTCATCAGCTACCTGCTCTGATAAAGGATCTCCAAGTTCAGTCGAAACAAAGACATCATAACCTTCCAATGCCGTCTTTACTTCTTCCAATACAGCAACAGCTTTGGAATCTTTTTCATCATAATCAAAGGTAATATCATATAGGGCGGTAGAATTATTATAATGCTCTTTTGAATCGTCAAAGCCTACGGAATAGACTCCTTTTATATCTACTATTTTGTCATAAATCCTTTCCGCTTCCTCGTAAGAGATATTTGTAACAGCAAATTGTGCCGTCCCGAAAGTAACAAATTCTTTATCCATCAAATCCAAGCCTTTTCGTGTTTCGGATTGAACAGGTAAGTAGGCAGTTAAATCATTTTCTACCTTTACCCATTTTCCGGAAAATATTGAAAAAGCAATAGCAATTATGAAAAGCAAAAAAAACAAATTACGCTTATCCACTATCACACTACTGATTGTCACAATGAAACTATCGAATTGTTTTTTCTCTGACATCTTATAACGACCTCCATAGAACTCTCTATCCTTGTATTAATCTTAATATTCTATTTTTACTAAACATAAGCCACTTGCCTTAGCTGTTCTTCCGGCAAGTCTTCTATCCTTTGCATCTAAAATATTTTTAATTTCATAAGGCTTTATTTTACATAAACCTACGTCCACCAAAGTACCTGTTATTATACGAACCATATTGTAAAGAAATCCGTCGCCTGAAACTCTAATTATAATCTCATTTTCAGCATTTATTATATCTATTTTTTTAACAGTTCTTACTTTGTCCTTAACTTGATTTCCGTTAACACCGCAAAAGCTTGTAAAATCGTGTTTTCCAATTAGATAATCAGATGCTTCAATCATCTTTTCTATGTCTAATTTTTTATAAATATGCCAACTGTAAAGCCTCTTTGCAGGCAACATAACATCTCCTGTATAAATACTATACTCATATGTCTTTTGTACATTCGTATATCTTGGGTGAAAACTGTCAGATACCGTTTCCGATTTTATTATTCTTATATCCTCCGGCAACTTTGTATTTAAAGCAACTCTAAACCTGTCAGGCGGAATATTGCAGTTTGTATCAAAAACCGCCACATTCCCTAAAGCGTGTACTCCCGCATCGGTTCTTGACGCCCCTATTACCTCTATGTTCTCCTTAGTCAAATCGCTTAAAGCTCTGTTAAGCTCTCCCTCAATTGTCACCACATCTCTATTTTTAGCAAATCCGCTGTAATTAGTTCCGTCATAAGCCACTATAAGTTTTATTCTCATTTGATAATCTCTTTTATCCTATTTGTTCTTCTATTTTTATAAGCTCTTCCTGCCACAAAGAATCTGACATATCTGACGGCATATTAAAACAACCTCTTGGAGATAGGGAAAAGCTTAAAACTCCTGCTGAATCATACGAACAGGATCTCTTAAACTGAGAATTAAAAAATCTCTTATAAAAAATTCTCATATATTTTATAATATCGGCTTTGCTGTATTCAGTAAAAGTATGAGCTGACAACTCAAATATTTCTCTTACGGTATAATGA
>CAUUGW010000013.1:0-15985 GCA_963544785.1 uncultured Lachnospiraceae bacterium
TGTCATGATGTGGAAAATCCGAGTACAATAAACTATATAGCAGGGTATATAGTTAATGATGCGGACAGAGCAAGAAGTATGGGCTTAGATGTTTTAGAAGCGGCGGAAGCGGAGTATGCCGTTGTAGAGTTAACGGGGAGCGTTCCTGAATGTATTCATAACGGTTGGAAATATGTGATGGAAGTATTCTTCCCAGAGCATGGGTATATCCATTCGGGCAAACCTGACTTTGAGTATTATTATGAAGGTGATATGTATAGCAAAGAGTACAAAATGGAGCTTTGGATTCCGATAACTAAGGCTTAAAAAATCATATCGTCTTTTCTTATGCAAAAAATTGAAAAGAAAGAAGCTACAAGCTACAACCTAAAATAAAATATCAAGCAATATTAAAAGAGGTTTCCTAATTACAGGAAATCTTTTTTGTGGAAGCAAAAAGGAGGAATTGAATGACAGAAAAGGAAAAAGTGCAGAGCAATGAAGAACGAGCTATACCCCCAAAAAGCCAAACGGGAAATTTGACAGTAGAAAAAATACCTTAAAAATGGTATAATATTGCTAAATATTTAGAAAGATAAATTAGAATTTGTGGGAGTGAAAATTATGTTACCTGTGGATAAAAATGATATATTTGAATTTTTAGTTAAGGCTAAAAAGAAAACGGAAGCTCTTTATTCAAGTGGAAAGATAATTTGGTCTATGAACTACGCGGGTCGAAAGCTTGATAAAGATTTTGAATACGGATTTTTAAAAGAAGCACTGCTATTAGTTAGCAGTGAAAAGCCGTTTAGAGGACCTGATGAATATTCGAAGGGTGATTACAAGTATATCTGTGAAACGATAGGGGATTTTGAATGGTTTCGAGGATATGAATCAATAACTTTTAAAGGGGAATTAGTCTATGAGTGCTATTACCATGGTGGAATGGTTCGATAAGTGTTTTTTTCATTTAGGAGTTATTAAAACAAAAACACCACTTGGTGCTTCTGTTAAATGCTATAACATAGAAAGATATATCTGCGATATTGTTTTGGAAAGGAAGTCAATTGATAAGCAGATATTTATAGATGCAATGACCGGATACTTTAAGGGCAAAGATAAGAAATATTGCAAACTATAAAAACCTCAGATCATAGGAAGTTCTTGTAGAACTGTTTTCGAAAGATAAAATTAGAAGTTGTAGAGGAGAAATACATATGACAAAAGAAGAACGAACAAAAAAATGGTTTTCCAATATACCCGATGCCGAGTTGATCAGTATGGAAATAAAAATGGAAATATGTAGAAAAGTAGCAAAGAAAATGATGATTATCATCTTTGGATTATTGGTTTTAGAGATCATTTTGTTATTGATGTTAAGCGGAGGCAACATTCTTACCAAGACGGCGGATTTTCTCAATAATATTTCTGAAGGCAGTCACACAAGAAATAATTATCCGGGAGTCGCTCTTGCGGGAGCACTTGTGTGCTTACCTGTTTTAATAATACCTTTAATTATTGCTTCTATATATAAGAACAAATTCCTTAAATCCGAGGCAGCGAAGATTGTGATAAGTTTGAAAAACGATGATACAAAAGAGCCACATTTGATGACTCTTAGTGGAAAAAGTACAGAAGATATTCTTTATTTTGATAATTTGAATTTCAAGCTGGCTATTATTCAAGTGTTGATGTATGATTTAAAGCTATTAAATTCGGAATTTGATATTTATGATTTTGCCGACCGATATAAAGAAGAAGAGATTGATACAGACAGTGACACCATCACAGGACCTGCAATGAGCTTCTTTAAGGGATTGGAAATTCCAAAGAAATTTGCACCCTATGTAGAAACAATCTATATGGACGGTGGTAATGATGTGTATATGAATATTATTCCGCAGTGGGATGGAGAAGATGAAGCTTTTGATTTAAATGAAATAACTTTGTCAGAGCTACAGCAATTCCCAAATCTTAAGAAAGCAACCGTTATGAGCAGCAATTTTGATGAAGTAAAAGAAATTTTTTATGCTGCAAATATTGAGGTGGAATTACTTTAATAAAAAGAAAGGAACATACAAGATAGCTAAGCAGGCGTCAGTTGTGAATGAATACACAAAATTATATCAAAAGATGAGAGAGGCATGGTCTTCCTGAAATAATGGCGGTTACATGTCTTTCCACTATCATTTTTATTGCATTGCTTAAAGATGCACCGATAATTTTACCGCTAATTTCATATTGGCAAAAATGATTTAAAAATGTTATAATTTTTGTAAAAAGCAGGAAATAAAGGTAGTGAAATAACAAAACAGAAATGAACCATATATCATGACACTGCCGGAGAAAGATTGGAGGAATAGAAAATGATAAGCTTTAGCGGGTACGGACTTATTATTGTATTAGTGGATTATTTTGGAGGACTGTTTCTTTTGAGTAAACTCAGTCCATATTTTTTTAAGGCGGAAAAACAACAGTATATTGCACTATTGTTGTTTCATATTGTTGTCACGGCAATCAATTTCTTTCTCTCAAAATATTTGAACCGAAAAGAAGTTAAACATACAGTATACGAATTGAGACTTGAGTATGTTGTACTTATTGTCGGACTTATATTTCTTCCCTTTGTTATTATGCTGGGTAAGGGTGTTCTTTATTAGAGATAGGATTGAGGTTTACACAAATTTTAGTACAGATCCGGTTAGGCTTATGTTCTTGGGGGAACGTTACTATCCGGTTCGGTATGCTGTTAATGAATATTTTTATTTAACCGACTAATCTTCTTGAAGTCCTTATTGTTATTATTATCGTTTCTATATGAATCTTTTGATGATGCTTCATAAATACTTAAAAACTGTTTTCGACTTGGTACACGAAACTTTATTTCGTTCAGTTCAATAATCTCTATCTCTGATTCAGAAATACCGGCAAAATCATATAGTGAATCAATGGTCCCATATTCTACACTAACTCCATTTTTTTGAAATTTATACTCATGAATATCTATTAAATTATATCCCTGCTCTTTCATGACCGCCATTATTTTGTCCCAATCATAAATTCTGAGTTCGTCAGGGGCTTCCCAACCTCTTGGATCTCCCGGGACATGAATATCAATATCTGACGGCTCCCAAGATTCTTTTGATATGAATTCTAATCCTAAAGAACCCATTAGTGTAGGTGTAATTCCAACTTTATTCAAATACAAACAAATAGTCTTAAATTCATCAAATAAAGCCCTCATTTCTCCTCCATAAATCCAAAATTGTTTCCCTCAATATTGGTGTTGATATTGACCCATAAATACTAAACTCAAACGTCGTCAAGTTTTTAATTTAAATTTAAGTTTTATTCTTGACTTGTTTTCGTCAAGTATTTAGGTATAACTCATACTAAGTAAAATCTTCGCTACGCTCGATTTTTCTAAGTATTCGTATTATACCACGTTCGGGTGTTTTTTAAAGTGTTTTAATACAAAATGCCTATTATATCTTCTTCAACTTCTTCTTTAACCTCTTTTTTAACTGTATTGCATGCTTTTTTTAATTTTTTAAAATTCTTAAAATTGTTGTCATTAAAATATTTTTCAATCTCTTCGAGATTGTTCTTGTATGTTGTTTTAATCTCTTTGAGCTCCTCCTTTATTTTTTCTATTTTATCGCTCATTTTATTAAATTTATCAATTTTATCTGCCATTCTTAAAATAGCAGCGAGAATAGCAATATCTTCATTAGGAGTAAATTTATCTTTATGATATTTTATTATTAGGCATATTTTTTCAAAATCGTCATCATCCTCTTTATTAAAAATTTTTTCTAAAATTTCTTTTGCCTTTTTATTGTGATGGCTGTTATTGTCAAATTTAGCTATATCATGAAAAATAGCAGCTCTATAAAGCATCTTTCTATAGTGGTCTTTTAAATCGAAATGACTAATAATTTCTTTGCATATATCTAATACCCTTTTTGAATGTTTAAATACTCTCTTTACTTTTTTTTTGTTCTGGCAAGTATCTTTTAAATGTTTTTTAAGTAATTTTAAACATTTATCTTTACTCATAAACATTAAGCGATTATTTATATCTTTGTTTTTTTCCATTATTTCATTTACCATAGACAAGTCCTCGTTTTTTCCATGACACCTATAAAAGTGTTTGAATAACTTCTGTATCGAAGATACTTCGTTTGTTCCTTATTAGCATTGTTACATTTTAGATTAGCTTTTTCTTTACGTCTGAAACTGGCATTTTATTCATCTCCTTTGCTATCTATTTTAATTCCTTCATATATAATACACTTTATGAAGTGTATTGCCAAGAGCTTTTTATTCGATGATATTTCTATATAAATTGTAAGCCTAAGTATCAGTATTATAAAGTTTTTTCAAGCCTTTTATAAACCTGATTTGCACTTATCCACAACAATTTCCTTGGATAGTTATTCATAAATTTTTCTATTTCTTTTATTATTATTTTCATTGTTGCCACCATCGTATGAACAGTAGTTATGAGCATAAAAATATTTTATTCCCATTTCTTCTATTGCCTTTGCATCAGCTAATACAGTATCTTATGCTGAAATTAGGTGTTTACCTTTTTCCCTTTTTGCGATATACTTATCTTCCATTAAACAAAAAATCCTTTCATTTTATTGTTTGATGTATTTTTATTCCATTTGTTCGGCTTGCAGAAGTTGCTTTAGTTAAAAGGGATTATTTTGAATTTGGAGGAGTATGATGATAAATAAAATTATAAATGAGTCGGTTTCCAACTCATCATTTTATTTAAACCTGCTTAAAGAGCATATAATAATCACGTTTACATCGGCATTCATCGCTATTATAATAGGGCTGTCTATCGGTATATTGATTTCGCAAAAGCCAAAAATTGCGGGATATATTATATCCGTTGTAAACATAGCATATACGATTCCATCAATAGCACTTTTGGGATTTTTAATTTCTATAACAGGCATTGGAAATACAACGGCGGTAATTGCACTTACCATATATGCATTGTTGCCTATTGTCAGAAGTACATATGTCGGAATAACCGCTATTAATCCCGAAATCATAGAAGCAAGCAGGGCTATGGGCAGCAGGGAATTTCAAATTTTGTATAAGATTAAGCTTCCTTTAGCCTTTCCTGTAATATTCTCATCAATTATGAATATGGTTACGATGACAATAGCTTTGGCAGGTATCGCATCGTTTGTAGGAGCAGGAGGATTGGGTGTTGCAATTTATAGAGGAATTACAACAAATAACGATGTGCTTATTTTGACAGGAAGCTTTTTGATTGCACTGTTGGCATTGGTTGTTGACGGTATTTTGAGCCTGTTCGGCAAATTGGTTTCAGGGAATAAAATAAAAAAACTTTCGAACAAAAAAACGGCAATAGTATCAGGGTTTATAGTTATTATAGGGTTATTTATTTTCGGATATTATCATAGTAAAAAAGCTGACAGCATAAAGATTGCGTCCAAGCCTACCTCGGAGGGGTATATCCTCGCAGAGTTGGCAGGAGAGCTTATAAAAAATGACACCGGATTAAATGTGAATATCACACATGGCGTGGGTGGCGGAACATCTAATATCCATCCTGCAACGGTAAAAGGCGAGTTTGATATGTACCCCGAGTATACCGGAACCTCTTGGCAAATAGTATTAAAGAAAACAGAGCCTTATATTAATGAAAATTTTAAACTGCTTGATGAGGAATATCGACGTGCATATCAGTTGACATGGAAAGGAATGTTCGGGTTTAATAACACTTACAGTTTAGGTATAAGGACGGATTTGGCAGAGCAATATAATATCAGGACATTCAGCGATTTGGCAAAGCATGCGGAAGATTTTGTATTTGGAGCGGAATATGATTTCTTTGAACGAGAGGACGGATACAGGGCTCTTGCAGATGAATATAAATTCCGATTCAAAAAGGTTGTCGATATGGACAACGGTCTTAAATATCAGGCATTATACGACAAAAAAATTGATGTTATAACAGTGTTTACGACAGACGGACAAATATCAGATTCAAGAATTACAGTTCTTGAAGATGATCTCGGGTTTTATCCGAAATATATGGCAGGTATGGTTGTAAGAGAAGAAATATTAAATAAATATCCTGAATTAAATATTGTGTTGGATAAATTAAACGATCTGATAGATGAAAAAACTATGGCTGATTTGAACGGAAGGGTGGAAATCGGCAAAGAGAGTCCAAAAGATGCTGCAAAAAGGTTCTTGAAAGAACAGGGGCTCTTGGAGGAATAAGAATGAGTAAAATAATCGAATACAGGAATATAGGCAAAGCCTATAACGGAAACTATGTGTTAAGGAATTTTAATCTCAGTATAAATGAGGGTGATTTTATTTGTATAGTAGGGACATCAGGTTCCGGAAAAACTACGGTTCTGAAGATGATTAACGGGCTTTTGAAACCTGATGAGGGAGAGATAATTATTTCCGGCAAAAATATACTTAATGATGATATTATTTCACTTAGAAGAAAAATCGGATATGCCATTCAAGGCAACGGATTATTTCCACATATGACAGTTGCGGAGAATATAGGATATGTTCCAAGACTTGAAAAAAAGGAAGACAAAGCGGTAAATGAGATTATAGATAAAATGCTTCATCTTGTAGGCTTGCCTTTAGATATGAAAGAAAAGTATCCCAATGAGTTATCGGGCGGGCAGCAGCAGCGTGTAGGCATAGCAAGGGCATACGCCAATTCGCCTCTTATATTACTTATGGATGAGCCTTTTGGTGCAGTTGACTCTATAACACGTTATCAGCTTCAAAAGGATTTGAAAGAAATTCACAAACATACGAATTGTACTATTGTTTTTATCACACATGATATTTATGAGGCTTTTAAAATGGGCACTCATATTCTGGTAATGGATAAAGGTGAAATTCAGCAATATGGGACAAAAGATGAAGTATGGAATAATCCGAGCAACAGTTTTGTGAAAAGGTTGATTGAGATGACAAGGTGATAAAAGGCAATATAGTAACCGCCTATGGGCTTAAAACGACCGTCTGTCGATAAACGGTTGAAATTAGTTTTTGCTTTCACTATACTGTAATCGTAACGGAACAAAAGGAGAAAAGGGGATGCAAATTGAGATAAAAATAGACGAAAAGTGCAGCGAGCCGAAGATTATAATTTTGACAGACAAAATGACAGATGAAGTCAATGCCATCTTAAAAAAGCTTTCAGATGAGCAGCCGCAGGTGATTGCGGGTATAAAGGATGAGACCGTAGAGGTGCTTGAGCCGTCTGGCATATACCGTGTTTTTGCCGCATCGGGTAAAGTGTTTGCAGAAACAAGTCACGGTGAGTATATTCTACGCCTGCGGCTCTACGAGGCGGAGCAGAGGCTTGACGGCAGATGTTTTGTACGAATATCAAATTCTGATATTATCAATCTTAAGAAAGTTAAAAGCTTTGATTTAAGCTTTGCAGGCACAATTTGTATCACACTTTCAAACGGTACCGTTACCTATGTTTCAAGACGATCCGTCGCCAAAATCAAACAAATGTTGGGAATATGAGGTGATAGAAATGAAGAAAAAACTGATTCAAAGAGGGCTTTTAGGTATTCCGTTAGGCATTGCAATCGGACATATCATTACAGTGATTATTTCAATTATTATCGGGGACGGTTTGTTTTATCCGGTAAGACCTGAATCGGTAAAAATAATTGGGAATGAATTAAACGCAGTTGTTGTTCAAACGGTTTTCTCGGGGATAGTGGGTGCGTGCTTCGGAATGGCATCCGTTGTTTGGGAGATTGATTCGTGGAGTCTTGCAAAGCAGAGCGGAATATATTTTGCGATTGCATGTATTATTATGTTTCCGATTTCATATTTTGCCAACTGGATGCCAAGATCAATAGCCGGAATTATATCTTATGTGGGCATATTTGTAGGAATATTTATCTTTAGCTGGCTGATTCAATATTTCGTGTGGAAAAAAAGGATTAGGGAGGTGAATGCGGGAATCGGGAATAATCTGAAAAGATTGTAGTGATTATAGGGAAGCCGAATGATTTTGTAAAAACGAAAAGCATATTTAAAAGAGGACTATTTACGCATAAGTGCGGTAGTCCTCTTTCTTCTTGAATTTTCGTCGTATTCCTATTTAATGTCGCTCTTATTCTTAAACCAATAATCACAATCTTCGTATCCGTCGGCGACAGTGTGTTCTCTGTAAAGAGTTCCTCCAAAATATTCTATAGCAGCCTTATCTGTTTCACAAAAATAAGGCATCAGTTCGCTATATCCGTTCTTTGCCGCAAAATCGGCGATAGGGCATCCCACGAGGTGAATACTTATTCCCTCCTTGTGATTAAGCGGATTTACTTTCATACCCCATGTATTATTCCAAGAGCCGTCCTGCTTGTGTCGGTTGAGCTTTTTGGCTCGGAGCTTGAAAAGCCCGTGAAGTATTTTTTGTACAAGCTTATTATTCAGATTAAATTTGGAAAGCTGACCGCCTTTCTTATCTCCAACCATCATTCCAAAACACATATTGGTGATTTCTTCCGAAGACATATTACGATTCATGCACTCATAATACGCAAAAGCGGATAATGCCCCGTAAAAGTTTTTGGACATCGGATTATCTTTTCCTCCTATGCTTGGAGCATCATTTGAAAACTTTTCATAAAGCTCAATGATTTCTTTATACTTTTCTTCCGCTTTCTCTTTGGAATATTTTTTATTCAATTCTTTTTGTATCCATATCTTGGAGCTTGGTGGAACTTTATATATTGACATTGTGGTTCTCCTTTTGTATAAGCGTAATGATATCGACTTTAAACTATACTTTTTTTGTTGTTTTGTCAATAAGCCCGCTGCAAAATTATCGGCTGAAATATGGACAAGTATAGGGTTATACAGATGTGTTGTGCACAACCGACAAAACTTATTATATCAAAATGGTTAATATTTACAAAACATAGACCACAATACACAAAAATATCTTATTTAAAGACCGTATATTACAATGATTTTTAAAAAGCTTTATGGTAAATTATTGTCAAGAAAGGAAGTGAGTTGTTTGATTGTGGAATTTGTTGTTTTAGGCGGCGTTTTAGTAATTGCTATATACTATGACATAACCACGGGAAAGATTCCCAATAAGCTTTTAATTATCTCATTATCCGGACTATTGGTTAATATAATCACAAATAATAATGTTAAAAACGAACCTTTTGAGTATATTTCAGGCTTGCTTTTTCCGATTATCAGCCTGTTTATATTATTCAGAATCAGGATTTTGGGCTCGGGAGATATAAAACTTTTATCTTTAATAGGGGCTTTTGCAGGTATCGGACGGACATTAAATATTCTTATGTATACTGCAATTTCGGCTGTTATATACGGTATTATACTTATGATAGCACAAAAAAGTGTTTACAGCAGGTTTAAGAGCCTTTCTAAATATATCGTGTCCTTTTTAAAAACCGGAAATCTTGAAAACTATCAGACATATATAGCTTATGAGAACTCGCAAATGTGTTTTTCATTATGTATTGCAATAGGTTATATTATAGACGCAGTCAACTTTTATTTTCTTTAGAATTAAGGGAGCGTTATATGATAAGACAGGTTGTAGCTGTATGCGATAATGACGTTGAGTATTCCAATGCCTTTGTATCTTATATGTTAAAAAAGAAAATGATAGGATTCGATTATGTGGGTTTTAGCAGTCCAAAACAAATATTGGAATTTTCAAATAACAATAAAATAGCGTTTTTGATTATTTCAAAGACATTATTTAATGAAAATTTAGAGAAGCTTAATTGTAGGACTCTATTTTTAAGCGAAGAAAATACTAATCTTGACAACAATTCAGTCTATAAATATCAAAATATTAATATTATTCTCAGAAAAATATCTACAGATTTTCATTTAGAAATAATAAAAACGGAACAGCAGCAAGTAATGTTATCCGTGACTCGGCTGATCGGGATTTTTTCTCCAATAGCTCGTTGCGGAAAAAGCCTGTTCAGTATCACAATGGCAGGAATCTTAGCCAATACTCAAAATGTATTATATATAAATATGGAAGCTGCATGTGGCTTTGATTGGGCATATGCAAAGGATAACGAGGCGGATATTTCCGATTTAATTTATGAGCTTAGGCAAGGCGGATTAGATCAAAAAACTTTGGAACAGTCCATAAAAAGCAATTCAATATTTGATTATATACCGGCAGCGGAGTGTGCAGATGATTTAAAACAAATAAAAAATAAAGACTTTACCGAGCTCTTAGGAATGATTTTCAACTTAAATAAATACGGAACAGTTATTATAGAGTTCACAGAGCTGTTAGATGAGTATATAAGCTTCATAGGCAGAGCGGATAAGATATATATGCCGGTTTTGGACGATGATATTTCAATAACAAAGCTTAGGAAATTTCTTAATTTGCTTAACAGGATAGACGGGTCTTTTGATAAGGAAAAAATAGTTCCGTTGGCTTTACCTAAATGTGATGATGAGATGCACTATAGTCCCGATAGATTATTTTACAGTAACTTGGGAACATATATAAAGGGCATTTTAAAGGAGGAATGATGCAGTTAAGCGAGGTTAAGGAATTTATTCAGGACAGAGTATTGGAAAACACGGAATATTACAAGGCGATAGATGATAATGAGCTTACAAAAAATATTGATTTGGAGATTCTCAGATACAAAAAAGCAAGATATTTAAATCTATCACAAAGAGAAGAATTAAAAAAAGACATATATAATTCATTGAAAAGGCTCGATGTACTGCAGGATTTGGTGGATAATCCTACGATTACGGAAATAATGGTAAACGGACCTGATGAGATCTTTATAGAGAGCAAGGGACAGATTGAAAAAACAAATCTTAAATTCAGCTCAAGCAATAAGTTGGACGAAATAATTCAGATAATTGTATCTAAAAATAACAGGGCGGTTAATATGGCAAACCCGATAGCAGATGCCAGATTGGATAACGGATCCAGAGTAAATATAATGCTTCCGCCTGTAGCTATAAACGGACCTGTTATCACAATCAGGCGTTTTCCCGACAAGCCGATTACTATGGACAGGTTGATAGAATTTAATTCTATTACAGAGGAGGTGGCAAATCTTCTTGAAAAACTGGTAAAGGCAAAATACACAATCTTCGTATCAGGAGGTACCGGAGCGGGGAAGTCCACATTGTTGAATGCCTTATCTGATTATATACCGAAAGATGAAAGAATAATTACGATAGAGGACAATGCGGAATTGCAGATAATGGGAGTTAAAAACCTTGTAAGACTGGAAGCGAGGAGTGCCAATTCGTCGGCTGATAATGAGGTGTCGATAAGAGATTTGCTTAGGGCATCTTTAAGGGCAAGGCCCGATAGGATAATCATAGGAGAAATACGGGGAGCTGAGGCTATTGATATGTTGCAGGCGGTAAATACCGGACACGAGGGGTCTATGTCTACAGGACATTCAAACAGTCCGGCGGATATGTTGAATCGCCTTGAAACAATGGTTTTAATGGGAATAGATCTTCCCGTCAGTTCCATTCGCAGACAGATAGCATCGGGAATAGATATCATTGTACAGCTCGGCAGATTAAGGGATAAGAGCAGGAGGGTGTTAGAGGTGACGGAAATAGTGGGATACAAAAATGAGGATATACAGCTTAATTGTTTATATAAATTTGAGGAGGACGGAATTAAAAATGGCGGGATAATCGGCTCACTTAAGAAAAAGGGGGATTTGCTTTGCGTGGAGAAGTTAAAGATGGCGGGAGATATTCCTTAGTAAAAAATAAGATAAACTACGGCTTTACAAAAAAGGAGAGATTTCTTGAAACAGTTTTTGGAATATTAAAGCTAGGGATTATCGGATATATTTTTTATAAGTCGATTATCGGAATAGTTTTATTGGAGCTTTTACTCCCGCTCTATTTGAAAATCAAGGAAGAGGAATACACGAATAAACACATACAGGAGCTTAAAGTAGAATTTAAGGAGATGCTGTTGGCGTACAGATCCGGAATTGTCAGCGGACTTTCCTCTAAAAATGCTATAAAATATGTCATAGATGAAATGACAGCCTTGGGATATGACAAGGGAATTGTGATAGAAGAGCTGCAATATATGCAAAATCAGATAGAGCTTAATGTTTCCGTATCCGATTTATTTTTAGATTGGGGGAACAGGAGCAGGGTGGAGGATATACTGAATTTTTCCAATATATTTGATTTAATAGAAAAGACCGGCGGTTCTTTAGCGAATGTTATGAAAGGCAGCGCCGATATAATTTCTGAAAAAATAGAGGTTGAAAGAGAAATTGATGTGATTATTTCCTCCAAAAGATATGAGCAAAAGATAATAAACGTGATCCCGATTTTTATATTATTATATGTGGATTTCAGCTCAAAGGGATTTTTAGATCCGATGTATCAGGGATTTTTCGGCAGGGGAATTATGACATTGTGTCTGCTGTTATATTTTACGGCATATTATTTAAGCATCAGGATAATGCAAATAGAGGTATGAAATGCGAGAATTATTTAGGAATGACAATAAATTGAAATATAAGCTTTCTTTATTAAACCCTGACAAATCTAAAGACGAGGCGTATAGAGAATTCCGCTTAAACAGGATGAAATATAGCTTTGCAGTATTTATTATTATGATTTTTCTTGCCATTGTTTCTCTATTAAAAAACGGACTGTTAAGGGACAAGACTGTCATAAAAAGAGGGGATTATAATGAGTTTTCGCAAACTGTCACCAGAGATTACAAGATAGGCAAATATAGCGGCAGCCTTGACATAGAGGTATCCAATAAGGAGTATAGTGACAAAGAGATAATGGATATTTTCAACAGAATAAAATCGGATTTGCCGGAGATTATTCTTGGAGAAAATGAAAACCTGAACAGCATCAGAAGACCTTTAAATTTGATCAGAAGTTTTAATGAAGTCGTTTCAATATCATGGAGCAGTGAAAATAATGACTTGATAGAAACTGACGGAAAGATAAATAATATGGATATAGCGGAGGCGGGAGAAACTGTAAGACTGGAATATCTTATACAGTATTTGGGTAAGAGCATTGCAGGAGAGATTTTTGTAAGGGTTCTACCCCCTGCTTATACAGAAGAAGAAGCTGTTTATAGAGCCTTAGAATACAAGGCATTAGAAAGTGAAAAACAGGGCAGGACAAATGATGAATATATATTACCGCAGGAGATCAACGGGTTAAAGGTGATATGGGGAAGCAGTGAAACGAATTATTTTTTTCCATTGTTATTTTTGGCGGCAATACTGTCTTTTTTGGCATATTTTTTACAGGGAAAAAAGTTAGATGAGAATATTAAGGACAGAAGAAAGCAGATGCTTAACGATTACTATGAGATAGTTAACAAGCTGATTTTATATATAAATGTTGGGGTGTCTGTAAAGCTTGCTTTTCAAAAAATGGCAGATGAGTATTCAGATAGAAGGAACAAACGGCTTATTAAATTTAAATATGCCTATGAGGAGCTTATTATTATGTGCAGAAAAATAGACAACGGCTTATCGGAAGCCGCAGCATATGAGCTATGTGGCAAAAGGAGTGAACTTATACAATATAAAAAGCTATTCGGCTATGTAAATCAGAGTATTAAAAAAGGCTCAGAGTTTGTGGTTGAAAAATTAAAAAGTGAGCTTAAAGAGGCATTTGAGTTAAGAAAGGCAAATGCCGTAAAGATAGGAGAAGAGGCTACTACAAAGCTTATGCTGCCAATGATAATTATGTTGATTATAGTTATAGGAATTCTCATAATACCGGCATTTACAAGCTTTGAGTTATAAATTTTAAAATGGAGGAGGGTTAAATTTTATGAGAAATGGGATTAAAGAAAAAGGCGGAATAAGAGATTTTTTTATAGAAGAGGACGGTATGGGTGTAGTAGAGGTAATTTTAATTATAGTGGTTTTAATAAGCCTTGTTATCATATTTAGGGACGCTATACAATCAGTTACCAAAAATGTACTTAGGAAAGTAAAAGGCGGTGCTGACAGCATAAATTATAGATAATTATGCGGTCAGACAGATTATCAGGGCAGATAACGGTATTTTTAAGCCTTTTATTGACTATATTTATAAGCCTTATATTTTCGCTGTTTTATTCTGCGATAATTGCAGGCAAAAGAACAATGGCGGAAAATGAAATAGATATAGCGATGGATTCTATGTTTGCACAGTATAACAGGAGGCTTCTGGAAGATTATAATTTATTTTATATTGATATGAATGAGATGCGGATACGGACAAACAAAGAGGGTCTATCGGATAAATATGTAGACCTGTTGAGAGAAAATATTGATTATGAGATTAAGGGCGTTTATTTACTCGGGGCTGATAATTTTCTAAGTCTTAGGTCAAGTGATGTTGATGCGAGCATATTAAAATATTCGATTGCCTCCGATAACAACGGCTATGTTTACCGGCAACAAGCCATAAATTATATGAAAACGGCGTTTTCTGAAATAATGTTGAAGAATTTAAAAGAACGATTGAAAGATAAGGAATACGGAAGCAACATAAACCTTGATGAAAAAATGATTTCAGCAGACGGCGGTATTGAAAAATCAAAGAAAAGTGATAAATCCTATCGGAAATCTGAAAATAAAAAAACAGCAGATAATTATAAAAAAAATAAAAATAATAGTAAAAAGCCGAAAAATAAAGTAAAAAGGATAAGTTACAGGCATTATTATGTTAATCAGGCTGATATAAACACGGATTTTACGGGTTATGTAAATAATATGAAAGCGGGAGGAATATTAGGAAAGGTTTGGAAAAAGAATATATCGGCAAGAGCGATTGATAAGTACAGGTTAATATCCAAAAGAGGAAACATAAATAGGGGAAACGGCTTTTATAAAGATTTTAGATATAATAATTATAACGACAATTTGTTGTTTAACGAATATCTGTTGGAGCATTTTTCAAATGCCCTAAATAACAAGGGAAACCGTGCATTGGACTATGAAATAGAATATTTTTTGTACGGAAAGGAAAGTGACGTTAAAAACTTAAGGGCGGTAGCTGACAATTTATTGTTGATAAGGGAGGGTGCCAATTATTTACATATACTTTCAGACTCTGAAAAACAGTCGGAGGCGGAAGGGTTGGCGGCTGTGATATCGACACTGCTTTTATCACCGGAGGCTACCGATGCAGTGGCACAGTTAATAATGGCTGTATGGGCTTTTGGAGAGAGTATGCTTGATGTAAAAGACTTATTTGAGGGTAAAAGGGTTCCCATTATTAAGACCAAAAAAACATTTAAGTTGCAATTAAGCAACATAACCGATGTATTTTCTCAAAATTATGAAGAATGTAAAGACCCGTCAGCACTTGATTATAAAGATTATTTAAGAATATTGCTGCTGATTAATAATCAGAAAAATAATGTACTTAGGAGTATGGATCTTATAGAGGCAAATTTAAGCTTATCTGATGAACATAAAAACTTTAAAATGGATTTCTGTGTAGAGTTTATAGATTTGGATATACATTTTTTCATCGGAAAGGATATTAAATATAATAAAAAATTCGGCTATATTCAATAAATTAGCATATATAATTAAGTTATAAGGAGGTGATTCGGATTGCTTTTCTATAATAGTTTCTCAAATGATTTTTCATCATTTTTGGAGATTTCTTTTACTCTTCCGTGTAAAAAGTCTCGCTATTTCTGCAAACAAAATAATTCTCTCAGGCAAAATTATAGAAAAGCAATTAAAAAAAAGAGATTAAAAGCGGCAATGACTGTTGAAGCGGCTATGGTTTTACCGATATTTGTATTTTTTGTTCTTAGTATGGGATTTTTAATTGAGATAGTGAGAATTCAGATACATATAGGCTGTGCATTAGGTCAGACCGCAAAAGAAATGGCTCAATACGGATACGTAAATGAAATTGTAAAAACAAAGGGAAGCAATAATATAAA
>CAUUGW010000014.1:0-15902 GCA_963544785.1 uncultured Lachnospiraceae bacterium
TCTTTGAGCTATATCACGCAGGTATTTTAAATCCTCGCTTGATACGGAAAGCGAATCGGCGGCTCTTCCCGTGTTATTTGCAATATTCTCAAGATTACTGCTGTCTGCAATCTCTTCGGGTGTCTTCCCTGTAGATGTATAATTGCCCGTCTTATAACCGCTGCCGTCAAATATATTTGATTTACCAAGTCCACCCTTAGGATTCATTATCCCGTCAACTGCCCCCGATATTTTATTGAACAAACCGTCACCGAAAGCAGCTCCCTTATCAAAGGCATTTTTTGCCCAGCCGTCTTTGAATGTATCATGCGTTGACATTCCTTTATTAAATGCAGCACCGACATCCTTATATTCTCTCTTATTCCCCGCAGCCTTGGACGCCTTTTGTGCATAATCATTGGCAGCATTACTTATTCCGCTATAATCAAACTCAACAAACGGAAGCTTATTAAGTGCCTCCGCTATGCCCGCAATGACAGAAAGTGCAGTTGATAATAAATTATAAAACCAAGACTGAACACTACATATCGCATTATGAAAAGCTGTCATCATATTAGAGCATAAAGCATTTAACGCATTCCAAATTCCAAGAGCTATATTGGCAACTGTGAGCCCCAAATTCACAAAAAACTGAATAACAACATTAAGTCCGCCTGTTATAACTCCAAGTCCTGAATCTGCAATACCCGTCATCTTTGCAATAGCACTCGCCACCGCAATAATTGCGGCTATTATAGCTATGATGATTAACAAAATCCAAGTTATCGGACAGGCAAGCAATGCCGCATTAAGTCCATACTGTGAAGCTGTTGCAGCAAATGTCGCAACACTCCATGCGGATGTAATAGCTGTGTAAATACCTTGTGCCACCGCCATTACAAACATTATCCCCTTACCGATTAAAAGTGCCGTGGCATAAATTCCCATTGCGGCAGCCGCTCCAAGTATAATAGGCTCTATAATAGCCCAGTTATCGGCTATGAAATTGGCGGCATTTACCGCAAGATCCATTATTGTAACTATCATATTTGCAAGTACACTCAGTGCATTAACCGCATTTGTTGCGAATACCTGAAACTTTTCAGTATTAGCAAGCTCACTGATTCTTGCAAGTACGGGCTGTAGTGCCCTTGTTGCCGCATTACCCATCATCGTCCAAACTTGAGCCCAAGTGAGCGGCATTTTTTTAAATTCAGCGTTTATACTGTCGGCACTTGCAAAAATGGCATTTTTTACAACATCCGCCGACAATTTCCCCTGCTGTGCAAGTTCTCTTATCGAACCTATTGGAACATCCATATAATCGGCTATAGATTGTATCAGGTTAGGTGCCTGCTCAAATATTGAATTCAATTCATCACCTCGAAGAACGCCCGAACCTAACGCCTGCGATAACTGAAGCATAGCATTTGACGCCTCTTGAGTTCCCGCACCTGCAAGGACCATTTGTTTTTGGATAAGATTTGCAAAGTCTACAACCTCTTTTTGGCTCCCAAAGGCATCCCTTGCATTATTACCGAATCTTGATACAATATCAGCCATATCGTAAAACGAACCCCTTGCATTTTGTGCCGATTCATAAATCATATCAACAATTTCATTACTTTTAACCGCAGAGCCGTTAACCTTGTTAAACGAATCATTCATCATGTTAACTCTTGCCGTGATTGTAGTGATTTTATCCGACATTTCAACCAATTTGGTAACGCCTATATACGCACCCGCAAGGCTTAAGGCTTTGGTAACAAGTCCCGCCATAGCAGATTGTCCCTGATTGACCGCATTATTGAAATGTTGCTGATGTTCTTCATTATTTTCAATGTTATTACCAAGATTAGTAACCTCTTGTGATGCTGCATTTATAGCCTGCCTTGCTTCCTCAATTCTTGCAATATTAAGTCCGCTATCCATTGAATTATCAACGTTTTCATACGCCGAGCACATATTATCAAGTGCACTTATTATGTTATTTATAGGTACCGACACCCTGTCGTATAGGTTAATACTTGTTGCGATACTTGCCATTTAATCACTTCGCTTTTCTTTTTAATCTTTCAGCTTCCTCATATTCGGCATCTATTCTTACTTTAGTCGATGCTATGACAAAAGCCTTTTCATTTTCTTCCATTTCCATAAAAACCGAAGGTAATATATGAAGCTTTTGCAACAAAAAATGTGCATAATTGGCTTCGGCATCGCCTCCGGTTATCAGTTTTTTGCTTCTTCAACCTTGTCTTCAAAAGTAGTATCAAACCCGTTAAATTCCTGAATAAAGGTTGCAAAGTCCTGATATTCTCCGGGATTGTCAACCATTTCTTTAAGCAGGTCATCAGGCTTCATAACCCCATAAGAATCCTGAAGCTCCTTATCATTTAAGTTGGGACTTACAACACAGGCACAAATCATCCTGCCTATATACTTTGACGTATTCAGCTTCTGTCTGTATACATTGTTCTTACCGTTTATCGGAACATCAATCATACATTCGTCCCTTATTACGTCATTTTCTTTCGTCGTAATAGGCTTTATTACCCACGGCAACGCATTTCCGTTCTCATCAACTAATGATTTTGTAGCCACATAGGTTGTGTTAGCTTTTTTAATCTTATTCTCTTTCATAAATCTACTAAAATTTGACATTTATAATTCCCCCTTTTTTATAACATACCGTCAAGTAACTTAAATTTCTCAGGCATCTTAAAGTCTTCAAATGTAAACTCCATTTCTTCATCAAGATACTCGCTGTCCGCATCGAATTTAGCAAGGACACCACCGTTAATATTACAATCAACAAGCACAATAGTCTGTCTTCCCACAGCCGTTGTAGGATCTTCATTTGTTATCTGAATCTCAAAATACAAATCCTTGCCCGTGTTTTTAAACTCAAGCATTAATTCCCTGAAAATACTCGTGTTATAATGAAATGTCGCCGATCCTGTTCCTTTCCACCCTACAGACTTGTTGCCCTTTCCGGTCTGCCCGAGAATTGGTACCTCGGTTTTTATTTTTTCAAACTTGGCTTCAAGCTTAATAGCCTGCATAACGTTATATCTGTTAGACCCGATAGTCACAAAGCATTCCGCAAGCTTGGCACATACAGTGTCCCTGCCTTTCATAGTGATATTGTTTCCCATTCTTTTACCCCCTTTAAGATATTCTTACAATCATATAAAGCTGTGCCATAGTTCCCGCAGGAATGACGCTTAAGAAAATAAGAACTGATTTTTTAGTATCACCTTTTTCGATTGTCACATCTTCATCTTTAAAATCTTCAATAGCTCCTATTTTTTGTAACTTTTCATGATGATTGACAATATCCGTCCACAGGCTTATTCGCCCTGCTTGATTGTTTAATATTTCTAAATATTTTTTATTAAAAATAACAGCTATATCGTTAGCTATCTGGTCAATAACTCTAATAGTTTGATTATCCTGAAAGTCTTCCCTCTTTTCTTCTGTCAATGTCACTAAACTGTTAATATCTTCAAGAACTCTAATATCACTGCCAACCTTATGTAAGGTAAACTCCCCTTGTTTCACCGCTTGTGTAAGCTGTGCTTGAGTATAATCAGCCCTTACTTCAAATTCTCCATTGTAGAGCTTATTTAAGCAAGATTTATTTACTTTACAAGCTGCTTCAAGCCCTGTAACCCAATATACAAGAGATGATTCATTCTCAGCATTAACCGGATTTTTAACATTGATTACACCTTCATAATCCGCCTTTTTATTATGAACCACTAATTGAAATTTCGCTCCGACTTCATCACGCATTCTTTTTGTGAAATTCACATATAAGCTTTTTACCGTATCAGTAGTAGTTACTAATCCGATAATATTAAAGGTATAAGCTTCTATTTTATCAAGATAGGCTTGGTGATTTGCAGTTTCTACTTCTGAATTTGTTCCATCTGCAAGTGGAATTCCTGCTATTTCTTGAAGCTGTGCATCTTTTTTCCATATAACATAATCATTATCTTTTAAGCTTGTCATATCAGGAACTGTTTGATTATCCACTAAAATGTTCCCGATTAATGTTTTTACATAAAACAAACTTTGATTATCAACATCTTTTTGAATGATAATTTTTATATCATTTCCTCTAATTCCGCTGTGACGGGCAGTCGCATATATATTTGCCGCTTTATTTCCTGTATTTAGCCTATATGCATACAAAGTATTTAAGTTTAAGAATAAATCCCTAAGTCCTCTTAATTTTTCGTGACCATAGTCATAACCGAACAGCTTCAAAGAGTTCTTTTGAAAATCAGCGTTAGTTACTTCAAATACTTCATTATCCGTTCCCCAATCAAGCTCTAAAGCCATTGTTGCAAATCCTCTATCGGACAATTCCGTTTTTGCCTTTGCTTTTGATATAAAATTAATATAAGCACCGGGAAGCACTTTGTTTTGGACTTGAAATGTTCCTCCACCCCACGCCATTTATACCACCTTTCCTTTCATGAATTTTGCAAGTCTTTCTTTTGCCTGTTCAACAGTTAATTCCTCAGAATCCCTTATCACCACTGCCAAGGCATCTTTTCGATCTGCAAACAGCTTTGATTTTAACAACATATCTTTTGAATATACTGTTTCGCTTATCTTTTCTTCTTTTTTTACCGACATTTTATTTATTCCTCCGTAGTTTTCTGTGACAGATGATATGAAGCCATTTTTTCCTCATTTTCTGCTTGATAAGAAAAATAATTGTAATTTATTTTATAATTAAGTACTCCGTCCACAATTTCACTATTAACATTACTGCCTCTTATAAGAGCAAATGCTGTTTTTAAGTACTCAAGGCACTCATCTAATGTGTTTGATACCTTAATGCACTTTTTATTTTCCTCTTTTTCATCAGGAATAAATTGAATCATAAACAAGTTAGTATGCTTATATCTCTTTCCTAAAAAACAGGTTTTATTACTGATTAAACAGGTAATAAAAAAACAAGGTGTTGTTAATCCTTGTTCAACCTCATCTGTATATATTTTGTATTTATCCCCAAACTCTGTCCTTATACTTTGACAAATACTATCCATAATCTCACTTGCCATTTATCTCCTCCAAATATTGAGATAATCTTTTTCCTAAAAGTTGTGGAGTGATTTTTTTGATTTCTTCCTCTGTTTTAGTCATCATAAACTTACCTTTTACATAGTTGTTTTTTAACCTCTTTCCAATCGCAGACACAAATCTTCCGGCATTCTGTCTGTGACCGTATTCAACATAGGAAGCATATTCTTTTGTATTTTCCACAACGATTTCATAGCCATTTGCCGTTTTTTTAGGAGTCTTTATTATCCAAGCCCTTCGTAATTCTCCTCCTTGATAACCTGCCCATATTTCAAGCATAGCCTTAGAGCTTTTAGAAACAGTATTGTCTTTATTTCTTACAACCTTAATTTCAGGTTTTTTACCCACAGGAGTTAAAAGTACAACTTCACTTAAAAACCTTGCCGCAATCTCTTTTATACAATCTTCCAAAAATCTGTCCTTTCGTTCTTTCAAATGATTCAGTTTACCATAAAACTCTTTCAGTTGTGTAATATCTACGCCCATTTACGCATACTCCTTTGCTGTCATAAGCATTATTTCCTGATGGGTAGGATAAACGGCAGCCTCTCCGCTATGTTTATACTCTGTGATGTTTGCTCCATTTTTTATGACTACTTTGCTTCCCGGTTCTATTTTAACATCAGGACTGATAAACAATTTAACAATCTGTGTGACCAAAGATGTATTTTGCCCTTGACTATTTGCTGCTATTGTTTTAAATGACAGCTTACAGGAAAGATCCTTATAGGCTACAAACTCTTCAAATGCATTTGCTCCATTTGTTTTTATGATTTCCCTATTATTAACAATATCACAAGTGCAGTCATAGGTTGATTCTATCTTATCACGAGCCGTTTTTATTTGATTTGTTGAAAGCATATTACCTCCCTGACGGCAACTTCATTTTTTTGAAATGATTCAGCCTATCATTAAATCCTAATTCTTCCCATTCTTGTTTTATGTCCGCATAAGTAATACTTGTATCTCCAACTGTTATACTTTTTACAGTGTCATTTGATAAAATCCCCTCTTGTTTAAGAGAGGATTCCACCATTTGATATAAAATCGATTCTGCAAGTTTCGGGATATCATCACGGTTACAATATATGAGAATATAATCAATCGCCCTTTTTATATAGCGTGATATATCCTGACTTATTTGATGATTTGCTTTTATTTCATCAGCTATCCGTATCACCAGATTTTGCATTTTTCTTTCCTTTCTTAGATGGCTTCTCAATATCATCCAAACTCTCATCATCTGCATTGTCACTTACGGTATCCGATGTGTCTGCGTTATCACTTGCAGTGTCCAAAATGTCTGCATTTTCATTTATTGTTCCGGAGATTTCTGTATTTTCATATTCTATCATTTCAAATCCATCCTTAACCAACTTAGCCGCTTTTTCTTCACTGTCAACCACCTTTACCACATTATTTCTTCTTAATGTTATCATAATGCCTCCTTTACATTAACAAAGATACAATCCCACTTATTATCAGGAATCCAAATATCATGGAACTTCCTGTAATCCATAGCCCACGAACGCTTTGCCTGATAGGTTTCAGGATCGAAAATCCTTATATTGTCGGTTTTTGAAACAGCAAGCGGAACATTTTTAGGACAAATAATCCAATTAATGTTTTTCGCCGAGCTTGCGGGCTTAAAACCGCCTGATTCCTGATTTGATGTTTTTCCGTCATTGAAAATATACTCCGTCTTCAGCCTTGCCGATCCGACTCTGATAAATGGATGCTCGCCATCTAAAGACCGTACCTTTGTCTTAATATCTCCTTTTTCAAAATCAATAACCGATAAATTTCGATTTAATTCTTTTGACCTGTCAAAAAGCGAAGCAACTTTTGTAGAAATAGTGATAACCAAAGGAATATCTTCACCGACTATATCCTGAATATTTGCTATATCATCATACAGATTTGATAATACATTATCTGCAGTAGGAGTGTAGCCTCCTCTTGCCCTGTTTTTACCTATTGCACCTTTTGCAATTGCAGAATAGCGGTATGCATCAAGTTCCGGTATAACATGGGTACGCTGAAATTCTCCCATAACCATTGAAGCTGTAAGTAAAAATCCGGTTTCATCCGTCTTATGCTCATCAAATGTAAAACGTCTTCCTCTATCCATTGTCATTTTTTTGGTTACATACTTAAAACTTAATGAACCGTCGACAAATCCGTCTTCATAGTCGGCAAGACCGTCTGTTGATAAAATCGGTATTTTAACCTCCGAGCCTCCGTTATATTTTATTTTATCCGCATTAGGCTCCATCCAACCGCTTGTGGCTACCTGTATTGCCGCTTTATCAAGTTCCTCCTGAAATATGGCAGCTGTTTCAATCGTATTTGGCATTTTTAAAATCCTCCTTTAATGTTACTTGCAATCATATCTCTGATACTGTTTGTATCTGTATCGTGCAACTGTTCCGGGGTTTTACCCTTTAATTTTTCATTGACCGCTTTTTCTAAAGCACTTTCAAACGTTGTTTTTAATTGATTTAAGCTTTGTTTAAAGCTGTCTTCACTGCTATAATCAAGCAAGCTGCTTAATTCACTTGGATAGCCGGATTTACTTAAATCAATAATAGCCTTATCTTTTAAATCACGCCTTATTATTTCAGCTTCCAAGTCTGCAATTTTCTTTTCCTTTTGCTGTTTTTCCAATTTCTCCTTTTCATCAGCACTTAATTTTGAAATCCTTTCCTTCTCCGCATACTCTTTTTCAAATTCCGTTTTAAGCTTCTCCCTAATCTTTTCCCTTTCCGCTTCGGCATCGAATGTTTCAACAGCTTCTTTATTTTGCTGTGTATTTTGAGCCGCTGTGTTTGCATCATCCTTAGTTGCATTTTTCTCCTGCACATCATCTTTAACATCATCATTTACATTATCACCCATTTCATCATTCTCCTTTTAATTTTTTGTATAATAAAAACACCTCAAATGAGGTGTTTAAACTATTGATTATAAATTTTATTCTTATTTGCCCCTATTTGCCTTTTTTAATTCAAAAGGTATATTTATACCATTTAAGTTTCTTAAACGTTTTTAAAGGGGTAGAAACGCTTTTTAAACGGTATTTATAATGCTCTTTATATAAACGGTATCAAGTCCTTGAATTTTTTTAATGTATCATATGCCTTATGCATCATATTGTTGTTTTCAAGATACTCTATTCCGATTGGTGTTACTTGTATGTTACTTATACTCTTTATTGTTTCCACCATACCATTACCGAGTATCGGGACATTTATTGTATCAATACCTTTTATATATTCATTCTCCTGCATAGTTATAAGTATGTATTGTATATAACTTTCATTGATATCTGCCGGATATTCCTTAAGCATTATCATATCTTCTCTTGGCTTTATTCCCTCTTTTACACAGGCATAAAGGTATTTAAGAAGATAATATACGATGGTAAAATAATCATCTTTAGCCATATATGCTCCTTATCTTACATAAATTACCATATCTTTGATATGTGATCTTTCATATCTTTCTCTCTAAGCATTCTATAAACAAGCCATATAGCATGCCTTCCAAAAAAATTATATTCATATTCAATATCAAGGCTGGATGGCTTTATTACCTTTACGTTTTCTTCATCGCTGTAATCAACGATACCTCTTTCCTCATCTTTATATTGATAATACGTATATTGTTTTTTTCCAGGAATTTTATCTAAAAAAACCATTATTTGTTACCTCTTTTCTTTAACCAAGCCTTTAAGGCTTTGCTATAATTATATTTATGTTCAGCTATATTATGAGCTTCCTCATAATATAATCCATCCTCATTCATTAAATCAAACTCCATAGCCTCATGCTTTAATAATACCAAATCATGTCCCTTAATGTCTTTTCCCTCAAAAAGCCTTTGCCATGATTGAGCCATATCGTAATCTTCATCAAATCTACGAACGGTTTCACCCAAGTTATATTTATTAATAAAGATGTGGTTATAAGCCTTTTCCACTTCTTTTTTTGGAAAACCTGAATGTTTTGATATTACATTTATTTCATTTTCCTTATTTCGTTTTCTGATGGATTCATAATACCTCTTTGCATGCAATTCTCTTTTATGTCCGTTCGGATCATTCTTATCATTTAATGCTCCGTTAGCTTTATTATAAAACGATTCCGTGTCTTTTACAAGGTATTTTTCTTCCCATTCCTTTTTGGTCATGTTATCTTGAAACTTTTCTGCATCTTTTATGCTTGACGTAAATTCATCATCAAAATAAGGTACTGTAGTACATTTACAAAACGGATGAATCGGCGGATAATTGATTCCCTCTTTGGCATCTTTTCTATCAAACACTAAATTATTTAACGAACTGCAACTGCAATTAAATCTTAGCTCCGTTCCGCCGACAAACATATATTTTGTAACGTTTAATTCATCATAGGAAAGCAATCTTGCCTGTTCCGCTATATGAGCGGATTCTGTATAAATAAGTCTTCCTGTCACATATCTTCCTTTTTTCATAATAGAATCAAGCTCTGTTATTGAAGATTGTAATGATTGACCGGATATCATTCTCTTTGTTATATTCTTACTTAACTGTTCTGCTAAAAAATCGGTATTGTCCCATATCCTCTTTGAAAATGTTTTGCCGCTCCAATTCTCATTTAGTAGTATTTGAATAACATTATCATCTATTTTTGATACAGGAAACACCTTGTTTACAGCTTTCTGTATGTTAAATAATTCGTTGGAGTAATTAACCTTAACTGTATCCGATAAAATATCTATCAAGCCTTCATCTGTTTTATTTGCAAGTTCCCCCATATGTTTATAGATATCCGCTTGCAAAAGTTCTAAGCGATTTATCCTTGCTTTATGGCATAATATATCAAGCTCTTTTATGATAACACTATCTTTCCCTTCCTTTTCTATCGCCTTTATATAGCTTTCAAGATTCATTCTGAAACTGTTAAATTCACTGCCTCTTAAAACTTGTTTTGCACTTGATAGATTGATTTTATTTTCAAGTGCATATTTCTGATACAGTGCCGCTATTTTATCTTCAATCTCTCTTTGTACTTCATCGTAGGCATACATAAGAAGCTTTATGTTTTTATTTGCTATGTTATCATTATTAAAAATTTTTTCTTTGGCAGCTTCTATCCACACATTTTTTTTAGTGATTTTTTTATAATCACTCATTGTTATTCATTCTTTCTTGAATGTTAAGCCTGTCGATAAAATCTTTGGTGTCTTCAAAACGCACAAAATCAGCCTTATCTTCTTCTGCCATTCTTTTAATCTCGCCCTTAATGTCATCAATAAAGGGGAGCAGTTTAAGTCTTGTTTCTTTTGACAGCTCCGTTCCTAACATATTTACGATTTGAGCCGTTTCAAGTAAATTCGTCGGCTTGTTTCGTCTAAATTCAATGTTTATATCCGTATAGTCATACGCTGCTCCTTTGGTATTAAGAATATTATTGATTATCATAATTCTTCGTTGCAACGCTTTCTTAAACTTACGCTCTTTAATTGCACAAAGCTGTTCTAAATGCCACATCTTATAGCCCATTGCAACACCTGATAGATTCCCTCCGAATTTCTCATCCGACATATCAGGAACACCGCTTAGATTATGAATGTCATTCTTAATCCTTGTTTTGTGTGATTCTAAACCCTCGTAGGGCACATCTTTAATGAGCCATGCTATATCTCCGCCGTCATCAAGGATAATTGCCCCGTCTTCTTTCATCTGTCTAATATTTTCAGATGATACATCTCCTAATTTCAATATTTTCAATATAGCCTCATCATTATATTGATAAAGATTGGCGGTATTGCTGTTTGCCTTGTTATAGGCATCAATAAGACTTAATACCTGTTCATAATCACCCAATCTCTCTTCATTATTAATAAATTCTATGAAAGGCACTGTCTTAAAATAATGCTCTTCCTTTTCTGTTACAATCAAGTTGCTGTTATTTAATGTTAAATAAGTAACCGCATCTTCTGTCCAATATTCAGCCTTGATAATGATATTTCCGACTTTATCATATGTTTTTATGATTCTTATACAAGCAACAGGTGAAATGCTTTCCCTTTCATAAAGCATAATAATGTTTTTAGGATTAATCCTGACCAATCTAAGATTGGCTGCCTCATCTAAATAGACCATTTCAAAGATATGACCATAAATAGATGCAGCTTTTGCAAGCTCTATATTTTCGTCCTGTTCGTCGTTGTAATCAAAAACCTCCTGTAACTTATTAACAAAGAGCTGATTATCTGAAGAATATACAATGGGTTTTCCTAAAAAATATCCGGTACTTGTATCGGTTATATATTTTGCCATATTTGATATTAATTTATTATTTGGTGCTGTTACATCTTTCTTTTCATATCTTACGATACTATGTTCCCCGATATAATAATTTTTTAACTTGTCATACTTATTCTTTGAGGCTTTATCTATAAGCTTTTTTATATCATCATTACTCAAATTTAAAGCCGATTCTTTATCCATATACAATATCATATCCTATAACCCCAAATCTTCTTTTCTAAATATCTTAAATTTCTTGCTTTTCTTAGCTAATGAAACAGCACCCTGCAATGCATCAGGGGCATCATCGTGTGCACCCATAGGGAAATATTTAAGCTGTTCCAATAGTTTCTTATGCCTTTTATTAAACTTGATATATTTATTTTTAATATCCGGCTGTAATGTCTGTATTCTCATTGTCTTATCCGTATTTTGATTGATTTCCCTAATTGGTAAATACAATCCGATTTTCGCTGAAGCTTTTGCAAGCTGCTCTTTTAGAAACCATTGAAATTGGTTTGTTTCCGCTCCCAATTCCTTATATCCTCTGCCAAATGTTTTTCTAAGCCATATTTCTTTGTTAAGCGTATCTGATATGATTCTGTCAGGATGCCTTCTTTCTACATCTGCATCAAGCACATACATATATCCGGTTCCTGAATGTTTCGCCAATGTAATAATTGCCGAAAAATCCGACTTCTTGGATTTACCTAAAGATGGATCCACAAAGCCATAAAATGAAAATGCTGAATCCTTAAAAATAATCTCAGCTTCATTATAAAAATCAAACCACTCCTCATCAAACAGGCAATCATCAGGATTGATAGGCTCATTTTGCAACTCCGAATTAAAAGCCGCATCGCCGTCAGATAGCCTAATTATCATCAAGTCATAATAAGAGTTCTTTTCTTCCCATAAAACTTCCGTACCTTCAAGCATTTCCGCTTTATTTAAATCAAAAAAAGCCATTGCATCGGCTTCATGATTTTCATTATCTAACTCTGTATAAATTTGCTCCCATTTATCCCACAAAGGACTATTTGAAAAACTCAGTACCGCCTTATATATCTTTGCCTTATAGGTAGGATTTTTAAGAACTTTCATAAGCAGGGAATCATAATGCAAGACAGTACCGATATAGACAATATCCGTGTAGTAGTCACCTGCTTTTGACACCGCCTTATAAAACCAGTTTTCAAGTTTTTTTCTTTGTTCCGGAGTTCTTACATTTTCATCATTTTCGACATCATCAAGGATAATTAAATCCGGACGATAGTTTCGATGTTTCCTACCTCTGATTTTCTTACCCGACCCGATCGCCTCAACCTTAACCCCTGTTTTAGTTAGTAAAACATTATTTCGCCAAACACTCCCTGATAATTCTCCAAAATCTTCAAGTATATAGCTGTTTTCTTCCAACTCACTTTTGATATTATCAAGGAAACTCTCCGCCTGATCAGAACTGTCGGAAATAATAATAGGGTAGTGCTTATATTCATATAATACCGCGTGGATAGTCCCTTTAAATGTTAAGGTCGTACTTTTAGCGTGTCCTCTCGGTGCGGCAACGGAATGCTTTGTTCCGTTCATTGTTGCTATTTTCTTTTTATTCTTGATAACGTCAAAGTTTTTAGTCACTCCCGCCTGCCATATGCTGTCAAGCTCTTTGTGGAAAATTGGAGCGGGTTTTGAAAAGTAATGAGGAAAATAAGCTCTACCAAAAAACTCCATATCCAAAGCCCCAAGTAGATACCTTATTCCTTTTTTTCCGGTAAGAGAATGTCCTGATAGGTACAGTTCTTTTATTTTTTCTTTTCCGTCACCTTTAGTATAATCTTCTATTAAATTTTTAAGATATTTAATGTAGTCGGAATCTACTATGTTATCATCTTCCTCAACTGTCATAGCTATTAGAAGCTCATTGACACTTTTTTGCTTTGTTTTTATCATTTAAAACTCCTTTAATAGCCAATTTACTGTATTTTAAAAAAAGCCTTAAAGGATAAATGCCATAGCTTCGCCATAGCCTAATTGTTTCCCTTAAGCTTAATTTTTTTCTTTATAACCGCCTGAAATAAAACCGGGACGAATCAACCGTTTTTATTCTTCCGCTTTTTTAATATAGTATGCTATCTCTGCAGATAACTTTATCTTTTTTACTTCACCGCACAAAGTAATTTCAAACTCCGCCTTTTTACTGTGTTTATTTATTTTTTTAAGTCTATTTCTTAAAACTCCGGCAGCTCCGGTGATATCAATAATATCTCCTTTGTTATCAAGTACAATTTTAGCCGGTCCAATTGCTGAACCTTCGTTTGCCAACACCTTAATCCATTCTATTTCCACAGGAGATAAGGTATCAGGTCTTAATGCCTCTCCCAAGAACCTAATAACACCTGAAATTTCTTTAATCCTGTAATAGTTCTTAGAATTATAATCAATATCTAAAAAAATATATCCGGGAAAAAGAACATATTCCTTTTGACTATATATCCCTTTTGACCTTATCAGCCTGTTTTCTCTCGGAACATAAGCCTTATAATTATTTGTTTCAAGCTGTTCTTTAACTTGCATTTCTTTTCCGGAAAACACCTGAATCACACACCACATGACTTTTCTTCCTTTTTCTTATTCAAAAACTCATTAACCTGTCTGTATAAGTCGGGACGTTCTTTTGCCATAGCATTAAATACAAGTGTTCTTACCGCATCAAGTCCCTTATCCATATCATCCTGATTCTGTACTTCAATACGTTTCTTATATGCTGCAGCTCTAATCAATGCCGTTGACTCACGCATCATTTTATCAACGCTTACATCTTTCCAATCATCTTCTGAAGTGTTGGCTAAAGCATTAAAAACATTCTGACTGGTGAGTCTTATAATCGCCTCCGTTGTGTCAAGCTCCGGATACTTTTGCATTTCCTCCATCATCTTTCTAAAGTTCTCCTGAGCGATATTAAGCATTTCCACATTTGCACAGTACCTTTGAGCATATCTGCACACAGAAGCCATAGATATTCCCACGCCTTTACTTTGAAGAAATGCTACAACATCGGAATATTTTATATTACTTAAAAGCATTTGCTCTACAGTATCTTTAAGTTCACTTGGCAGCTCATCTATAATGCTGTGTTTTCTATTTGCCATAACTTATCTCTCCACTAAGTCATCATCGATAACACCTTTAAGCAGTCTTAAACCTTTTCCCGACAACTTGCCTTCTAATGTATCATAGTCAAAATCAGAGATAGAACGTGCTTGTCTTGTTTCAATATCTCTTAACTTGACATAGCCTTCTTCTTCCAAAAAGTTCATGTTGGCTATAAATTGTCCGGTTGAAACCCCTTCTCCTTTTAACGCTCCCAATATGGAGCTTAGCTTCTTGTATCTATGCTCCAAGATATTTAACGCCCTCATGATAGCTCCGTTAATGCTTGCAAACTCGCTTTCTATCATCTTTTTTTCCAATTTATCCATAATTTTTCTCCATCAATCTATCAATAATTTTATCTAATTTCTTATCCAACTTTGTATTTTCACGCAGAAAATCATCTTTTGCAATATAGTTTTCCTTAATCTGTTTAATCTCTATTCTGCATTCATCAAAAGCCTTATCATGAACGGATTGCGGTGTATAATTCGCTTTTATTTCCCGAATATCCTTTTTAATCTCTGCCATATCCTCCGAATATTCGCTCTTGCTGACCACGTTTTCACGCAAATCTATGATTGCCTTTTCCAATTTATCTATCTTATTAAACAGTGCGATTTTAATTAAATATGTTACTGCACTTGTTACAAATCCCAATATCATTAACACCAACCACCAAGTATCTTTCCCGAACTCCATACAGGCATTCCCCTTTCCAATTTTCTATATTAACTATAATAAAAATAAACAAAATAATACATTCAAGAAATTGAAAAAATTACTTGAATGTATCATAAACCAATATCAAATATGGAAAGCTGTATCCCCGAAATATCATCTGTTTTTTTATCTCGGATTACCTCTACTTTAACATCTTTTTTCTCATTGCTATTATTAGAATTTTTGTATTTTATAATCTTATTATTTATCGTCTTATTCGGTTTTACAATTTCTCTTATCCAACTCTCAGTCAAATTATATTTATTAGCCAATTCTTTTATATTTCCGCCATTAAATTCTTCTCTGATTAAAGTATCCCTGTCCTTTTTTGTAAGCCTATCTACTGTAGGAATATAAACAGAAGCTCCATTGTACCTATCTACAAGTTTTTTATAATTATCCAAGCCTATGATTTCAGCCATCTCAAGATAATCCTCTTTTAAGTCTTGTAATTCTATATTATCAAGCAGGTTAATAATCATCACCTCCTGTGATAAGCTTTTTTCTTTGCACTTTCTATATAGCTCTTTAGCACTTCAATTAATTTGTTTGCAGAATCTCTATCAATCCAAACAAAGGGCTTTTTGGAGATTGAATCGATTTTTAATTCTTTTTTGATAATCCCGCAAAGTCTATTTCCAACTTTTGCAGTGCTTGG
>CAUUGW010000015.1:0-15253 GCA_963544785.1 uncultured Lachnospiraceae bacterium
AGCTGTTTGAGTCACTTGACCATACCTGATTTTTAAAACTTAAGCCTATTCTTCTGCTCTTAAAAAATTCATTAAGTATATCCACGTTTTTGGCAAAACCCGTTATGCCCAGGACATTTCCGCCTATAAGCTGTCCTGATAAGTCTATGTTTACATTATATTTATGATTCTTTAATTCAGCCCCGTTTAAATTGCTTAGAAATGCCTCGCTTCCCTTTAAGCCGTATTCTTCGCCTCCGAACCAAACAAACTGAACCGTCCTTTTTAATTTTTTATCACAAAAATACCGGTACAATTCCAGAATAGCAACCGCCGCAGCCAAATTGTCATAAGCTCCCGGACCGTCGGCTACGGAATCGTAATGAGCGGTAACGGTAATTATTTCAGCCGCCTTTTCTCCTCCGCTTATTGAGGAAATAACATTCCTTGAGTTGACCCTCCTTCTGCTCTGCTTTAAAACGATTCTGACTCTTTTAACTCCCGCATTTATTATACGTACCGCATCGTTGTGATGGATTAAAATTCCCGGAATTCCGTTCAAATCATTTTCTCTAATACAATTCCTTACCTGAAATCTTTCATTTTGCAAGTCGGACGGAGTTCCTACTATACTTATAAAACCGATGGCTTTTATTTCGCAAAGTCTCTTATAAACACTCTTTGAAACCCTGCCGTTTATCATAGCTATTTTTCCTACAGCATCAAGTAATGAAATCTCATCTGCGTTCTCTATATAAACAAGCTCGCCTGACAAACCGCTTTCATCAGTATCTTTTGTATTGATATAACCTCTGATATCAAAGCTTTCTTTCAAAATATTATCATCAAAGGCATCTATTATTTCAATACCTGCCATATCCACAAAATTTGTATCAAATCCGAATTCTTCTATTTTACTGTCGTAACCTATCAAAGATATTTCACTTGCAATATACTCAGCCGCCTTTTTTTCTCCCGAAGTTCCCGCCTCTCTTACATAGTGCATATTTTTTAAATCATTGTAGCATCTGTAGGCATCAACATTTTTTCTGTTCATTAAAAATTGTCCCTCTCTTTAATATTGTAAAATACTCCAAAATACAGCTAAATATCCAAACTGCTCCATATAATAGGATTTAATGAATTTCTTATAAGAAATTCATTGGTTTTACTGAAATGCCTGCAACCGAAAAACCCGTTACTTGCGGATAAAGGACTTGGGTGTGCAGCTTTCAGCACCAAATGCTTAGGGTTTGAAAGCAAACTCTCCTTTTCCTTCGCACTGTTCCCCCATAACAAAAACGCTATAGGACTGTCTTTTTCCGATACGGCCTTAATAATTGCATCGGTCAAAATTTCCCAACCCTTATTCTTATGCGAGTTCGCCTGATGAGCCCTGACGGTTAACGTGCTGTTTAATAAAAGCACCCCCTGCTTCGCAAGATAGGTCAAATCTCCGTCTGTTTGCATCCTACACCCTATATCATCTTCTATTTCCTTATAAATATTTTTAAGAGACGGAGGAAGCTTGTTTTGAGATTTGGGTACAGAAAAAGAAAGACCCATAGCCTGATTTTCATTATGGTATGGGTCCTGTCCTATAATTACCGCCTTTACATTCGACAATTCAGTCAATTTCAGAGCATTAAAAATAAGCTCTTTCGGCGGATATATTTTATTTTCCGAATATTCCTCTTTTACAAATTCAAAAAGACTTCTATAATAGGGCTTCCTGAACTCCGACTTTAATGCCTTTTCCCAATCACCTGTAATCAATTTAAATATCTCTTTCTTGACTGCAATTGTTTACGATTCTCAACATACACGAACTGACGAATAGATGACTCAAGAGACCTTGTGAGGTTTACAAACCTGCATCCGAAGCCGTAAGCCGCGATATGCCCGCTCTTTGACTTAATCTTTTCACGTCTTAATATGTCCGCCATCACAAAATCCGCATTTTTAGCAATCCTTATTAAGTTGGCGGCAACCACATTAGTCCCTTTCATATCCTGTGAATAGGTAAAGAACATACCGCTTGCGGATATATTTTTTATTTTCACCAAAACAGGCTTCTCTTCACAATGTACACTCCTGTTCCCGTCAAAGCTCTTTATAGCCTTTACTTTAAGCAGCTCCACACTCATATCAATTCTGGCATATACATCCGCTCTTCTTTGCATAACCGAATGTACCTTCTGAACCTTGCAGGTAAATCTGTAATTATCTCTGTTGCTCACAGGCTCATGATAACCCGTTATAACACATTGAGTGGTCATAATCCCCTTGACCTCATCAAAAAACACTATAATCATATCGGATACCAGCTCTTTATAAACATCATCATCGACGGTGAGCATGGCAATATCCTTGGTATTTGATAATACCACGGCTCGCCCTATAAAATCCTTTTCCAGTGTAAAAAGTTCAGCGCTGTAACTCAAAGTAAGCATATGGGTATGTCCCTTTCCTTAAATTCAAAAATCACATCAAAAATATTTCTGCAATATATCAATATTAATATAGACTCAAATATACGTTAAAAAAGGAACAATTTCAAGGTAATTACTAAAAATTTATAAAAAGATAATAATTATGAACAAATTATGAACTATATGCTAAAGCTTAAGAGATTTCTTACCAATATTTTTAAACAAATTCTCCCGCTTTATGACAGGCACAAAAATGTCCCGGCTTTACCTCTTCCATCTTAGGTTCTTCGTTTCTGCATCTCTCATCGGCAAACATACACCTGTCCTTTAATCTGCAATAGTTTCCGACATTTATGGGACTCGGTATTTCTCCGTCAAGAGAAATCCTCTTCCTTTCCCTCTGAAGCCTCGGATCGGGTACGGGTATAGCCGAAATAAGACCCTTTGTATAGGGATGTATCGGATTGTCATAAATTTCATCGGAGGTGGATATTTCCACCATCTTTCCTAAATACATAACACCGACCCTACTTGATATATAACGCACCATTGATAAATCATGTGCGATAAATAAGTAGGTTAAAGAAAGATCATCCTGAAGCTTCTTTAAAAGGTTGACCACCTGTGCCTGAATTGATACGTCAAGTGCCGATATAGGCTCATCACAGACAATAAACCTGGGCTTTAATGCAAGTGCCCTTGCTATACCGACCCTCTGTCTCTGTCCTCCCGAAAACTCATGCGGAAATCTTGTAGCATGTTCCGAGCCGAGTCCCACAAGCTGCAACAATTCTATTACTCTGTCGTGTCTTTCCTTCTTGTTTGCACAAACATTATGAATATCAAGCGGCTCCGCAACTATATCCTCAACAGTCATTCTGGGGTCAAGCGATGCATAAGGATCCTGAAAGATCATCTGCATATCTTTTCTGGTTTCCATCATTTTTTTTCTGTTGAAATTACAGATATTTTCACCGTTTAATAATATCTCACCGCCTGTGGGCTGATAGAGGCGAAGCACGGTTCTTCCGCAGGTGGATTTTCCGCAGCCCGACTCTCCCACAAGCCCCAAGGTCTCGCCCTTATATATATCAAAGCTTATATCATCTACAGCCTTTAATGTCCCCGCGGATACCTTAAAATACTTTTTAAGGTTTCTTACACTTATCAATTTTTCTTCCATTATACACCTCCACCTGCAAGCTCATGATTTAAAAAACATCTGCTGCAATGGTTGCCCGCATGATAGGTAAAATCCGGCATATGGCTCTCGCAGACCCTCATAGCATTGTCACACCTGTCAAAAAATCCGCAGCCTATAGGCGGTTTGTATAAATCAGGGGGTGTTCCCTGTATGGAAAATAACGGTTCGTCCTTTTGCATATCAAGCCTCGGCACTGATGCCAACAGATTTCTGGTATACGGGTGCTTAGGATTATAAAAAATTTCATCAGTTGAACCCTTTTCCACTATCTGTCCGGCGTACATAACCACCACCTCATCAGCCTTGTCCGCAACTATACCCAAATCATGAGTAATCAGAATAATCGACATGCCGTTCTTCTTTTGTATGGATTCCATCAGCTCCAATATCTGAGCCTGAACAGTAACGTCAAGTGCGGTTGTAGGTTCATCCGCTATAAGCAAAGAGGGCTTACAGGACATCGCAAGGGCTATCATAACCCTCTGTCTCATTCCTCCTGAAAACTCATGCGGATATTGATTTACTCTTTTATCCGCCTGCGGTACAGATACCATCTCCAAAAGCTCAATAGCACGCTTTTTACCGTCCGCCAAGGACACGTTATGATGCTTTCTCAAGCCCTCCACTATCTGAGCTCCTATCTTCATTGTCGGATTAAGTGAGGTCATAGGGTCCTGGAAGATCATGGCTATCTTGTTTCCACGATACTTATTTATCTCCTTTTCACCCTTTTCAAGCAGATTCTCACCCTCAAACAATATCTCTCCGCCCTTATAAAGTACCGGCGGTTCGGGATGGAGCTTCATTATAGCCCCTGCCGTAACTGATTTTCCGCAGCCGGACTCTCCCACTATGGCTAAGGTCTTACCCTTTTTTACTTCAAAGCTTACATCCCTTACAGCCTCCACCTCTCCGAAGAAGGTTTTAAAAGAAACCTGCAAATTTTTTACTTCTAATAAATTTTCGCTCATATTACCCCCTACTTTCTAAGACGAGGATCTAAAGAGTCTCTCAAGCCGTCGCCCAGTACGTTAAATGAAAACATAATAATGGAAATAAATAAAGCCGGTATCGCTATCTGATAATAATTGCCGACTCCCATACCCGGCAGACCCTCATTTACCAAAGTTCCAAGAGATGCCTTAGGTGCGAAAAGTCCAAGACCCAGAAAACTTAAGGTAGCTTCTGAAAATATCGCTCTCGGTACGGTTAAGGTAACATCAACCAAAATCGGACCCATAGTATTGGGCAAAATATGTTTTCTTAAAATATGCCATCTTCCGCCGCCAAGTGATACCGATGCCAAGGCATACTCGTTTTGTTTAAGCGACAGCACCTGTCCACGTACCAAAATAGCAAGAGGCATCCAGCTCGATAAGCTGATAGCCAAAATAATTACTAAAAAACTGCTTCCGGCACCCTTAGTAGACATTACTACGGATAAAAGTATTACAATTAAAAGATAAGGAATCGAATAAAAAATCTCAGCTACTCTCATCATTATCATATCCACTCTTCCGCCGATTATTCCGGCAAATCCGCCATAAAGAACCCCGATAGCCAAGGTCAAAAACGCCGTAAACACTCCTATTAAAAGAGAATATCCGGTGCCGTACCAGATTCTTGTAAAAATATCACGTCCTAAAGCGTCGGTTCCGAACCAATAAAGGCTCCCGGGCTTCGTGTTCATATGAGCATAATCCTGCCCCTGGTAGCCGTGTCCGGTTATGTATCTTCCTGCAATAGCCATTACTATGAGTATCACAATTAAGGAAAGCCCGACCATAGCCAACTTGTTTTGTCTTAATCTCCTGAATACATCTTCCCAATAATTAATAACGGGTCTTAAAATCTTTTCGGCGGATTTCTCATCTCTATTTATCGGCTCGAACATATCCTTTGTAAATTCTTCATTTTTCATTTTTATATCCGTCACACTCATTCACCCCCTACTTATGTTACCTTAATTCTGGGATCTATAAAGGTATAGGCTATGTCCACCACGAGTATGGCAACTACCAATACACCTGAATAAAATATAGTCGTTCCCATTATTAACGGATAATCTCTGTTGCTTATAGAACGTACAAAGAACATTCCTATTCCCGGAATACCGAAGATTTTTTCTATTACAAAGCTACCCACCATAAGATTGGCGGTGCTTGTTCCCAAAGTGGAAATTAAAGGCAAAATGGCATTCCTTACAGCGTGTCTGAATACCACCCTGTGCTTGCTGATGCCCTTGGATCTTGCAGTCTTTATATAATCCTGATTCAATACCTCAAGCATTGTTGACCTCATAAGCCTTGCCATATATGCGATTGTCAAAAACGAAAGGGCAAAGCTTGGCAGTATTGTATGTTTAAACGTTCCCCATCCTCCGACAGGAAAACCTTTAAAGTTGGTTGCAATAATCTGTATCAACAACGCTCCAAGCACGAAGCTTGGAACCGATACACCTATAATAGCTATAATCGTAGATAAATAATCCGGCCATTTGTTCTGAAAAAGTGCCGCAAAACACCCTAACAGAGGCCCTATTATCAAGGCTATTACAAGTGCCTGAAGCCCCAGTCTTGCAGATACCGGAAACCCCCTCATAATCATCTGGTTTACCGTTTCTGCATCGGACTTCATAGATATTCCGAAATCAAACCTTGCCACGTTTTTCAGATAAATTATATATTGTTCAAAAGTGGACTTGTCAAGCCCGTACTTCTTTTTCATATTCTCATATATAACCTTGGGCATCTTACCCTCCTGCCTTATAGGGTCGCCCGGTATGGCATGCATCAAAAAAAAGGTAATCGTGACTATAGCCCATATCGTAATAATTGCCATAACCAATCGTTTTAATATATATTTCGCCATAATAATCTCCAAAATTTAAAGCGAAAGTAAAAGTTAAAATATTTAACTTTTACTTCGCATTCATTTATTTAATTTTAATCAGTTTTTTATTAATTAGTGAGCAATAGTGGCATATGTAACATTAGGATACTGTGTAATGTTCTTATAGATACCGGTTACATTAGGCTTTATGGCATAAGGACGTGTGTAGAAATATATAGGAATTATTGCGGCATCTTCAAGTAAAAGCTGCTCCGCTTTCTTCATGTTGTCCATTCTTAATTTCTGGTCTATGGAAGCCTTAGCCTCGTTTACCAATCTGTCATACTCAGGATTGCTGTAGCTTACGTCGTTCTGAGTGCCGCCAGTTACAAACATATCAATAAATGTCATCGGATCTTCATAATCGCCTATCCAACCCGCTCTTGAGATCTCATAATCCTTTGCCTTTTCTCTGTCAAGCTTAACCTGAAATTCAACATTTTCAAGACTGACATTTATTCCGAGGTTCTGACTCCACATCTGCTGTATAACCTCCGCTATAGCCTTATGTGATTCAAGTGTATTATATAAAATTGTCATATTAAGATCCGCAGCGCTCATGCCTTCTTCCTGTAATCCCTCTTCAAGCAACTGTTTCGCCTTTTCAATATCCGTGGTTACAAGATTTAATGCTTTTCCTGATTCTGTAAAGTCTTTACCTGTATCATCCTTTAAGCCTCCCGGAACAAGTCCCGTAGCCGGAAGCTGTCCGCCCCTTGTTATGTTGTCGGTGATGATGCTTCTGTCAATAGCCATAGATAAAGCCTTTCTCACCTTGACATTATTCAAAGGCTTTACGGCAGGATTTAAGTTATAGTAATAAACTCCCAAATCGTTGCCGATAATCAGCTGTGAATCATTAGCTTCTTTTAATGCAGCCACCTGCTCTACAGGCAAATCGGGAACCATATTGTATTCTCCGGATACAAATTTTTGCCAAGCGGTATTCTGATCCTCCAAAATATCAAAATCAATACCGTCAATCTTTACGTTATCGGCATCGTAGAAATTAGGGTTCTTATCCATAGAAATCCTTGCATTATGATCCCAAGCCGTGAGCTTGAATGCACCGCTTGATACATAAGTCGACGGATCCTTTGCCCAATCGGGATTGGATTCTACAAGAGCCTTTTCTACAGGATAGTATGTGTAGAATGCCAAAACACTGTCAAAATAAGCTGTAGGGTTTTCAAGTCCCACTTCTATTGTCAGGTCGTCAAGAGCCTTTACAGCCACATCTTCAATCTTGCCGTTACCCTCGTTATAAGCCTGTGCTCCCTTAATATAATAGAGCTGATAAGCATATTTTGCACCCATAGACGGGTCTAATACTCTCTTCCATGAAAATTCAAAATCTGCGGCGGTTATAGGATTTCCGTCTGACCATTTCAGATCTTTTTTCAATGTTATTGTGTATGTCAAACCGTCATCGCTGACATCTATATTATCCGCCAAAGCGTTTTCGACCTTTCCCTCAGGCGAAATTCTGGTGACACCCGCAAAGAGGTGGTTAAGCGGGAATGATTCATGCGTTCCCTGTGCCAATGCGGGATCTAAGCTTCCCGGCTCTGAAGAGTTGTTGGTCACGATTCTGTTACCCTCCGGTGTAGCAACATCGGCAGCATTTGCAGAAGATTCCGTCTGTGCATTACCGTTGGTATCGGTACCTGTTCCGTTAGAACCTTCCTTTTTGCTTCCGCAGGCTGTGAGTAATAATGCACTCGCAGCGATTACTCCCAATAATTTCAAATACTTTTTCTTCATCATTGCACCTCCTGATAATCAAAATAAAATTTATAAATTTAGAATTTATAGTTCATAACTATAACTTATTTATCACAATAAGTCAATACTTTATTCAAATTTTTTTCACTATTTTTCTATTTTTATGCACTGCATCAAACAAAAATAATGACTGTTTGTGCTGAATTCAATTGCATTTTTATAAATAATTACATATATTTTTGCATAATAATTCAATACCGAATCATCAAAATTATACCTATTGTGTAAAGTCCCTTTTAATGATATTATATATAAAAGTATAATCTTTTAAGAAAAACTAAAATTTAAGGAAGTAAAATATGAATCCAAAAAAAACCTTTTCTAAAATAGGCTTGGCATTTTCTATCTATACCGTGGCACTGACATTCCTTTCCATTGCGGTTGTTCAATTAACGGATAATTTTATCAGTGATGATATTAACATAAAGCTGCTGTTCAGCTTCCTCACACAATATGTGATTATGATGCCTCTGCTTATCTATATTTTATCATCTCTTCCGAAAACCGATATAAAAAGATACAGGCTTAGAATCAAGGATTTTATAAAATTATTCATAATGCTTGCCCCGTTGTCCACAGCCGGCAATATATTAGGAAGATTATTAAACGGCATAATATCAAAATTTGCAAACATACCGGTAATTGATGTCTTATCCATACTGTTTGTGAGGGTAAATCCCGTTATTCTTATTATATTTGTAGGAATAATAGGTCCTGTAATGGAAGAGTTCATTACAAGAAAGATCCTTATAGACAGGACGGTGCAATATGGAGAGGGTGTGGCGATATTGCTTTCGTCCACCATTTTCAGCCTTATGCACGGCAACTTTTTCCAAAGCTTTTACGCTTTCTTTTTGGGTGCCTGTTTTTCTTACATATATATAAGAACGGGTCGACTAAGATACAGCACGATAATGCACATTTTAATCAATTCCTCTTCGGTATTTATCGTTATTATTCTTAGAAGCTCCGGTCTTTCGCAGTACATCGACTCATCATCACAAGGAAATATGACAGATCCTTTGCTTATAGAAAACTTAATCAGGACAAATACGCTTTCCATCGTGATTATGATGATATATCTGATAATATGTTTTGCATTTATTATCGCAGGTATCGTCTTGTGGATTCTTAATTACAGGAGCATAAAAATAAATGGCGGCTTATTGTCAAATAAAAGCAATAAAAGCAAGGCAAGGACTATGTTTGTAAATGTCGGAATGATAATCTTTATATTAATAAGCATATATAATTTTGCGGACAGCATTTTTCTGATAAGCTCAAAACTATGAAACTGAATGAAAATCAAAAAACGGCTGTAGAACACCTTGAGGGTCCTATGCTTGTAATAGCCGGTCCCGGAAGCGGTAAAACTACGGTAATAGTAAAAAGGGCACATAACCTCGTGTTAAAATACGGTGTAAATCCGGAAAATATCCTTGTGATTACCTTTACAAAGGCGGCTGCCAAAAATATGAAGGAACGCTATCTTTCGATTTATGACGGCTTAAGTACGGGTATTACTTTTTGTACCCTGCATTCTCTTTTTTTCAGAATTTTAAGAACTTTCAGCAACTTTACTGCGGATAATTTAATATCTGAATCCCTGCAATTTGAATGTATTGACAATATAATAAAGAGATTTAAGCTTGAAATAGAGAACAAAACCGATTTTATCAAACAATCTCTCCTCCTTATATCGGGAATAAAAACAGGGGCGATAAAAAAAGAAGAGTTAAAAAATGCGGAATATTCAAAGTATTCTACTCTGATTTATGAAGAGTATCAGTCATACCTGAAATCAGAAAGACTCCTTGACTTCGATGATCTGATGCTGTACTGCTACAGACTGTTGTTGAGCAACGAAGAGAGTATTTCTTATTGCAGGAATAAATTCAAATACATACTGGTGGACGAATTTCAGGACATCTGTACGCTTCAATATAAAATAATCCGTCTGCTTGCCCATCCTTTAAACAATGTCTTTGCGGTGGGTGACGACGACCAAAGCATATATTCGTTCCGTGGAGCTAATCCCTCTATAATGCTTAATTTTGAAAGAGATTTTAAAAACGCCGGACTAATTACATTAGATACCAATTACAGATCGGGCGGACTTATTGTAAAACTCTCCAATAAATTAATAGAGCACAATAAGGAAAGGTATGATAAATCAATATCTGCCGGAAACCTTTCCAAAAGCTATGCCAAAATAGTAAAGGTTGATAATCAGAATTCACAGAACCGTTACATCATAGATAAGATAAAGAATATGATAAAGGACGGATATAATTATGACGATTTTGCAATTCTTGCAAGGACCAACAAAGAAACTGAAAGCCTGATAAGCGAGCTTATCAGAAACAACATCGCATTTTCATCAAGGGAGCGTGCAAGCAATATCTTTAACGGATTGGTAGCCCTCGATATTTTGGCGTACTTCCATCTGGCATATTCGTATAAGATAAATAAAACCGTAGAACGTTCACATCTCATTCGTGTAATGAATAAACCTTTAAGGTACATAAAAAGGGAGTGGCTTAAAGCCGCAACGGTTGACCTTGCGGAGCTTAAAAGGAGTGTAACGCTTAAGGAATGGGTGTTTTACAATATTGCAAGCCTTATTGACTCTCTTAGAGAGCTATCATTATTAAAACCCGCCTCTGCAATAGAATATATACTTAATGTCATAAATTATCGGGAATATTTAATAAAACACTCAAAAGAAAATAATCTTTCATTTGATGAATTATATGAACAGACTTTAGAATTAAAGGAGCTTTTTGACAAGTTTTCAACCTTTGAAGAAATCTTTTTATTTGTAGATGATTATACAAAAAAATTGGCGGAAATCAAGGATGATTTTAACAGTAAAAACTCTGTTACAATTTCAACCTTTCATTCCGCCAAAGGACTGGAATTTAGAAATGTTTTTATTGTCAACTGCATTGACGGAAATATCCCCTATTCCAAGAACAAACCGAGCATCGGAAAAATAAAATTGAGCAAAAAAACCTTGGAAGAAGAGAGACGTCTGTTTTATGTGAGCCTTACAAGGGCGATAGACAGCCTGTTTTTAATAGTCCCTAAGTCGGTTCATTCAAGAGATAAAATTCCGTCGGGCTTTCTTGACGAGCTGAGGTGATTCATCCTCTTAATAATCCTAATATTGTTGATACTATAAATACAATAATATTCAATATTGCTACGCTTGCTCCTGTCGGTGTGGAAAAAACATATGATATTAAAAGCCCCGACATAAAGCAGACTGCGGAAATTACGACGGACAGTACCACCACCGCCTTAAAGCTCTTGCAAACCCTCATTGCGGATAACGTAGGAAAAATAATCATACTCGATATCAGCAATGCACCCATAGTCCTTAGACCTAAGACTATAATAAATGCCGTGAGCAATGATAACAAAGCATTATATCTGTCCACATTGATACCCGTAGCCCTTGCATAGGTTTCGTCAAAGGTGATTGCAAACAGTCTGTTATAGGTAAGAATAAAAGTGATAATCACGGCTATTCCTATAATAACGGTCAAGACCGTCTCATCCTTTCTGACACCCAAAATAGAGCCGAAGAGGTAATTACACACGTCCGTATTTATCCCGACGCTCATAGAAAGACTCATCACCCCGACGGCAAGAGAGCCGGTAGATATTATCGCTATCGCCGCATCACCCTTTATAGTGCTGCTCGAGTTAAGCCTAAGCAGCAAAAATGCAGTTGCCAGAACTATCGGAAGCGATACAAAAATCGGGCTTAAATGCAGAGCTGTGGCTATGGCTAAAGAGCCGAAAGCAACGTGCGACAATCCGTCCCCTATCATAGAATATCGTTTAAGCACCATACCGACACCGAGCATAGCCGCACAGACAGCCACTATAAGACCTACCACAAAAGCTCTTACCATAAAGGGATAGGTCATCATTTCCTGTAATAAATCAATCATCTAAGTTTCCTTCTTCAAAGTCATGTAGGCACGACCCGTATCACTGTTCAAATATTCCTGCTTTGAGCCGTAAAAATATCCTTTAGTGCCTAATTGCAGGATATGCGTAGCATATTTAAGTGCAGGCTCCAAGTCGTGCGAAACCATAACCACCGTAATATCATGTGTTTTATTTAAATGCGAAATCAGCTCGTACAGCTCATTTGCTATGATGGGGTCAAGACTTGCCGTAGGTTCATCAAGTATGATAAGCCTTGCCCCTGAGCATAATGCCCTTGCAATAAGGACTCTTTGCTGCTGTCCCCCCGAAAGGCTTTTGTAGGGAGTTTTTGCCATCTTTTCAAGCCCGAACTGATTTAAATAATCATAAATTATCTTTCTGTCGTCCCTGTTGAAAAACAATCTGTGTCCAAGCCTTATAAGATACCCCGATGATACTATCTCTTCAACATTAGCCGGAAAATCTCTTTGAACATCGCTTTTTTGGGGTAAATAGGCTATATCCCCGTTTGTAATCCCGTTAAAACTTAAAGTTCCGCCGTTCGGCTTTTTTAATCCGAGCAGCCCCTTTATAAGGGTGCTCTTGCCTGTGCCGTTCTCTCCTACTATGCACAGATAAGAGCCGATATTTATCTCAAAACTCAGCTTGTCTATTATTATTTTTTTTTCATAGGCTAATGTCAAATCTTCACATTTTATCAAATTCATTAATTAAGTGCCACCTTTAATTTTGCAAGATTGTCTCGCATAAGCTTAATATAGTTAAGCCCGCTGTTTATCTCTTCCTGACTTAAGTTGTGTGCGGAATGCAGTACCTCTTTCTTTGCACCCGTCGCCTCGCATATGGAATCCGCTATCTTGCCGTCGGACATTTCTATGGTAAAGACGGTGTTTATGTTTTCTTCTTTTACTTTGTCTATCAAAAATGCTATTGTGGCGGGCTTTGCCTCAGTGTCCGAAGAACATCCCGTAAATGCGGCATAATATTTCAACCCGTAGGCATCCGCCAAATATCTGAACGGGAATCTGTCGCCGACCACTATGGTTTTCTTTGCGGAGGCATTTATAGTGTCTGTATAATCCTTGTCAAGTGCGGTTAATTCTTCTATATATTTATCGGCATTCGCATCATATACTGCGGCATTTGCAGAATCTATCGTCTTTAACTTTTCTCTTATTGCATTGGTAATGGCAACGGCATTTTTAGGGCTTGTCCACACATGTTCATCCATTTCATTATGATGGTGTTCATGGTGCTCGCCATCTTCATGGTCGTGGTGCTCACCGTCCTCATGGTCATGATGTTCTCCGTCCTCATGGTCGTGGTGCTCGCCGTCTTCATGGTCGTGATGTTCGCCGTCTTCATGGTCGTGGTGCTCACCGTCTTCATGGTCGTGGTGCTCACCGTCCTCATGGTCATGATGTGAGTGCTCCATGCCCTCTACTATCTCCTCTTCCACCGTCTGCACCGTATCCACCATCTTCAGAATCTGTACCTTTTCCGTGTCTATGGATTCCAAAATACCGTCCACCCAGGTGTCGTTTTCTCCGCCCGTATAGATAAACAAATCACATGCCTCTATCTGCTTGATATCAGCAGGTGTAGGCTCATAGGTATGGCTCTCCGCACCTGGCTTTAAAAGCATCGTAACGTTCACATTATCCCCGCCGACATTCTTTGCGAAATCATACGGCGGAAAGATAGTTGTAACAATATCCACCTTATCGCCGCTTGTTGCTTCACCCGAATTTGTTTTCTTCACGGCACAACCCGCAGCTGTCGCCAATACAAGTACCGTACTGATACATAGTGCCAAAATCTTCTTTTTCATTTAAACAAAGTTCTCCTATCATACTTATTTTTTGTTACAGGAGCCGCATACGCCGGAAAATACGGTATTATCCAAGTTTATACTGATATTCTCAGTATTTAAATCCTCCGATATCTGATTTAACCTGTCGGATTTAAAATGAAAAAGTTCACCACATTCACTACATCTTAAATGATACTCGCTGTGCACATCATCAGGCTTCAAACCGTATTCATAGCATGCACCCTCATTTCCGTTTAAGATGTATCTTTTCACCTCTCCGCTTAATACCAGCCTGTCCAAATACCTGTAAATGGTACTTATTCCGATATTAACCCCGACAGAATTAAGATCATCCAAAATCTGCACCGCCTTAATATGTTTGCCGCTGTTAGATTTCAGATACTCCAAAATAACCTGTTTTTGTTTTGTATTATACCTTTCTCTGGACATATCCATCTCCTTTGAAATTGAACATCGTTATCAATTTAGCACAAAGCACTTGTAATGTCAACAAAAATATTCTTAGAGTTTTATCGCCTGTCTATCTTCTTAGCTATCAATGTCCCTACTCCCTGTAAAATCTGCACCATCGCAATCAACACAAAAATACAGATATACATAATGGCAGCCTCTTTTCTATAATACCCGTACTGAATGGCGATATCTCCAAGACCTCCTCCGCCTACGGCACCCGCCATAGCCGAATAGCCTAAAATGGTCGTGGTGGCTATCGTAGCTCCTACGACAAGGGAGCTGCAAGCCTCAACCAGTATCACCTTTGTAATAATCTGAAAATTGGACAGCCCCATCGAAATTGCCGCCTCGATTATCCCCTTGGGAACTTCATTTAAAGAACTCTCCACCATTCTTGCAATGAAAGGAGAAGCCGCCACCACAAGCGGTACTATAGTCCCCTCAACTCCGAAAGTCTTGCCCACAATCAGCTTGGTTAAGGGCATTACGAGCAATAATGCAATTAAAAAAGGAATACTCCTTATCACATTCACAATAACGTCAAGCACCTTATAAACACCGGTGTTTTCTATAATTCCGTCCTTATTTGTGGTATAAAGAACAATACCCAAGGGCAGCCCTATCACATAAGAAAACAATGTAGAAATAAATACCATCATCAGTGTTTCCTTAGTACCGTTTAAAAGCATTGAAACAGTGTTATTATCAAGC
>CAUUGW010000016.1:0-15026 GCA_963544785.1 uncultured Lachnospiraceae bacterium
TGCCACCCATTTCTTATCTATTTCTATATCGACATTCCCCGGCATTTCCTTATTGATTATTCTAAATCTTTTGAAATACTCATTTTTTTGTTTATCAAGCACGTCATAAGGGTCATATGTACTTCTGTACCCGGGGACATCCTCTTCTTTCAAGAAATATTCGTATTCATTAAATGAATCATCATATTTATCCAAATCCTCCACAGCAGCTTCCCAGTTGTTGGCTTTAAGTATTTTGACCTCTTGTTTAAATGAAGCATCCTCTGCACCTTTTACTTTTCTATAAAGGTATACGATTATTTCATCAACAGGTACTTCAGATGCTGCAATATCTGCACCTTTACTGTCTTTCCAGAGTTTATAGATTTCAAACCTTGTTTTTGCTAAAGAGTTCGTCACCTTGAAATGACCGCCGGCAGCATCTCCTTCAACTTTTGCATCGTAGCCTTGCGGAACGTCTTTTTCCACAACTTTATAGTCTATAAGTACATGCTTTCTATATTTTCTCTGTGGATTAAATCTACCTTTCCACTGATTGCCCTCATTTAACTCAATTTCCTGTAAAACGTTCTCCCCGTCCTTAAGCTGTAAAATAACTCTATCCTTTTTGGGAGCATTCCAGATTTTTTCAGCAGATATGGTAACTGTGTCATTATCATAATCCACTCCGCCTTGTGCGCTTGTTATCTGTACTTTACCTTCTGATGATTCAGTAGTAGTTTCATTCCATAATAATGTAGCCTTGTTGGTAAATTCTTTTTTCTCGGTATCATCTATCTTACACGACACTACAATTGTAAATGCTATAACCGGTTTGTTTTTAAGCCCTTTCACCAGTTTAGCCATCTCACGATTTATTGTCTTTTTTCCGCCATTTGTAACCAAGTTATCTACTTCCTGTTCAAAATTAGGAAAAGTATCTCCATATTTTAAACGATTTGTAGGCAAGTCTCCAAAGGCTATTATAAGCTTACTTCCCTTATCGGAAGGATTCGCCTTAATATTTTTCCAGATACCTACTGTACTCTTGGTCTTTCCTCTTTTTATGACTTCTTTTTGGAAAGCATCCCAAGTCATTTCTTCTGAGGTTTTTGTATATGTATCAAAACCGTAACTGGTTACCGCACCCTCTTCTTCCTTATAATAATATATTCTGGGATCAAACAGCTCAATCGCACTTACCGTATCTTTATTTATGCTTCCGTCAGGATTAAGCTTTGGAGCATTTATGGGAGACCAGATTTCAATTCTTCTTAAATCACCCAATCCCTCCGGCAGCTCATCTATCACTGCCACATTTTGTTTTAATGCAGGAGTAGAATAAAGTTTAAAAAACTCCTTATAATTCACATGGATAGTTGAGCCTACAGAGCCGTGTGTTTTCTGCCACTTGTCCTGCCAAGCAGTCTTAACCACATTATTCTTTCCCCAATCCGGAAACTCTTTTTCAAACGGCTTGGGATCAAAAGGCTGATTGCCTCCGCCTCCGCCCTCTTCTTCCTTGATTTTAAAAGTAAATGAGCTTTCATCTTTGTAGTCTTTTATAATCTCAACATTACCCTGTTCTGCAACAATCATAGAGAATATATTAAAATAATCCGTTCTTAAGTCTGTCCGCATCGTCAAAGTCCTTTGTAAAGGTAGCTGTGAGAAATCCGCCCTTTACCGTAAAGGTTCCTACCTTTTCACCGTTACACTTAAGCGGGAATGTGCCTATCTCAGTTTTTAAAACTGTTTGATCCGGAAGCTTTATTTTAAAATAATTTCCGCTCTTTACCCTCGGCATATGTTCATCCGGAATATCCCACTTATATTCCACCTTTATACCGTCGCCTTTAGCTATTTCAGGCTGAGGATTCTGCACTATACCGTTAAGAACCAAATATTTGTTATCTACAATATTTCCATCTCTGTCGGCAACGTACATATTATTAAGTTTCATATTGACATATTGAGTAATGTCCTCGTTCACACCTGTCAACAGACCTTCTCCCGGCAGAGCGTCCTTTGATTCGGTGTCTGTCGTTTCAATTCCTGTCGTTTCATCGCCGGCAGCTGCACTACCGGTCGTTTCGCCGCCTGTAGTCTGCTCGGCGGCACTGCCTTCGGCACGGATATATGACGGCTGTATGTTGGATACCAGTACACCCATCAGCATAACCATAGCCATAAATAAGCTGATTATCCTTTTATTTTTCTTGTACCACATAATAAAACCTCTCTTTCTATAAAAATAAAACCATATAGATTAAAATTACCAAATATTATTTTGCATATTCTATAATATAATTTTAAAAAAATCAATATATAAAGCTGATTTTTAAATTTTTTTAATAATCATTAATTTAAAAGCATAGAAAGCCCCAAGAGTACGCACCTCTTGGGGCTTTCTATGCTTTGACATTACTCATCTTGTATACTCATTATAGCTTATACTTTATCTTTAGTCAAGCCAGGTCTTAAAATTTCAGATTCGGGACAGCATTTAGGCTCATATCCGCAAAAGCCCCCTTGAGAAACTTATGATAAGCCGCCGCACCTATCATCGCCGCATTGTCGGTACACAGTCCTATACTCGGGCATTTAAAAATAATACCGTTGCTTAGGCACAGCTGCTTAAGTTTCTCCCTGAGAGCGGTATTCGCAGCCACCCCTCCCGCAAGTGCGAGCGTATCCAAATTATGCTCGGAAATCAATCGCATACAATTCCGGCTTAAGGCATTAACCACAGCCTTTTGAAAAGACGCCGCCACATCGGGGACATTTATCCGTTCATTCTTCATATTACAGAGATTGATATAATTAAGAACTGATGATTTTAAACCGCTGAAACTGAAATCATAGTCACTGCCTGTCACCTTGGCTACCGGAAAGGCTATGGCTTCATCATTTCCAAGCCTTGCAATCTTATCTATCTTTACCCCTCCGGGATAGCCAAGCCCCATAGCCCTTGCCACCTTGTCAAACGCCTCACCCGCCGCATCATCTCTGGTCTGAGCCAGCATCTTATATTTATCGTAATCCTCTACGATTATTATGTTCGTATGCCCACCGGATACCACAAGACATAAAAAAGGAGGCTTGATTTTAATATCCTCCTCATTTTCAACAAGATAATTGGCACTGATATGCCCGTGCATATGATTGACCGCAATTAGTGGCTTTTTTGCGGCGATGCTCAACGCCTTGGCATAAGACACCCCGACCAGAAGAGGTCCTACAAGCCCCGGACCGTTTGTCACCGCAATGCAGGAGAGCATATCCAAGGATACATTTGCATCCTTAAGTGCAAGATCCACCACCTGTGTAATATTTTCTATGTGGCTCCTTGCCGCTATTTCAGGCACCACTCCTCCATATTCCGAGTGAATATCTATCTGAGAATTTATAATATTCGATATAATTATACGTCCGTTTTTTATCACAGCCGCCGCGGTTTCATCACAGGACGACTCTATTGCCAAAATCAAATTTTCCATATCATTCCTTAAACTGTAATACCTTGCTCATACCGTCCTTGCCGATATGAGTGTTTTTGAAAATTTTTCTTACATCGTTTTCATAAATCACCGGTCTGTTAAGAGAGGGGCTGAAATGAGTGAGCCACAGTTCATCAACATTTGCCTTTTTTGCGATTCTGCATGCCTCCTCCATGGTCATATGCTTGTATGCGGCAGCCTTTTTGCTGTCATCATCAAAGCCGTACATACCCTCACAGATTAAAAGATCCGAGCCGGCGGCATTTTCTTCGATGGAAGCGGTAGGTCTTGTATCCGTGGTGTATGTGAGCTTAAGTCCGCTCCTTGCACTACCCATCACCATATCGGGAGTATAGGTTTTGCCCTCATAGTCAACACTTTCTCCCCTTTGAAGCACGCCCCAGAAATACTTCGGCAAGTCAAGCATCTCAGCCCTTTTTACATCAAACTTGGGCAGTCTGTCTATGGTAATTGTGTAGCCATAGCATGGCACATTGTGATTGACTCTAAATGCTCTGATATTATAATCATTTATATGGAACTCATCCTCATTACCTTTTATCTCCACCGTTTTTACCTCAAACGGAAGATCGGATGCGATAATCCTAAGTGATGCGACCACATTGCCTATGCCCTTTCCTCCTATTATAATCAGGGGATCGGTTCTGTCAGAATTACCCATGGTGAGCAACAATCCCGGCAATCCGCTTATGTGATCGGCATGAAAATGGGTAATACACAGTATATCAATAGGTTTAAAACTCCAGCCCTTTTTCTTTATTGCAACCTGTGTACCCTCTCCGCAATCTATCATAAGAGAGCTGCCGTTTAACCTCGTCATCATAGATGTCAAATGCCTGTACGGAAGCGGCATCATTCCCCCCGTACCGAGCAAGCATACCTCAAGCATCATATCTCCTTTTTCATTATTATGGCATCCTCTATAGGATTTTCATAGAAATTTCGCCTAATTCCAAGATTTATAAATCCGGATTTCTTATAAAGAAAGTCAGCGGGTGAATTGCTCACCCTACATTCCAAAATCAAATATTTAATCCCCTTTTTTTTAAGAGAGTTTTCTGCAAAAGAAAGCAAGGAAAAGCCTATATTTTTCCTTTTAAACTCTTCCTTTACAGTCACCCTTAAAATTTCGCTTTCATCAAGTACCGAATAGGCTATGATATAGCCGAGCACCTCATTTTTTGACAACATCACAAAAACATCGTAGTTATCATTATAATATGCCTCTTTAACGGTATTCAGGCTGTATCCGTCGGAAAAGCTTATCCTTTCAATCTCTGAAATCTGTATTAAAATATCCCGTATATCCAATTCAGCCTGTAGACATAAATCTACAGGCTGTATTTCATTTTTAAACATAGCGTTAAAGATTCCTGAAAGCAACATCACCGGCAAATATGCAGTCCGCATACACTCTTGAGATAAACGAGTCCGTAAGACCTATATTGAAATCGGGCTTTTCACCTCTTCCCGCCTCATAATAGACGGTAAAATCAAGCATTCGCTTAAGTCTTCCGTTACCTATGCCGAGCAGTGCATCAGCCACATCCCTTTCAAGCTTAAGGTCTGAAATAATCGCACTCATATCCATATCCGCAATCATAGGAAGAAGACTGAACATTCCGATAAAATATCCGACGGTTTTTCTTTTCTTCAGGAACATCACATTGGATGCTTCCATCAGCTTTTCCATAAACATTCCTCTGATATAGGCGAACTTGGAAAATTCATCACTCTTTCCCTCGTTAAATCTTCTGGTGACAATAAGCAGAAGCCAGTTCCTGAGTCTGTCCTCACCGAGTCTTAAAATACAGTCCATTATATCCTTGGTGGCATTTATATTGCCGTATTCCACCTTGTTTACTACTTTAAAAAGCTGATAAACCAAAGCGGAGTCCAGCTTTATTATGCTTGCAATCTTTATAAAATCCATTGCGGGCTTGTTAAGCTCGTTTATAAGCCTGAAATAATTAAGCTTGGAGGTATCAATGCTCTTGTTCTTAATTATCACCGGTTTTTCAAAAAAATAGCCCTGATAATAATCAAAGCCTACACTTTTCATCAGTTCAAAGTCTTCTCTGGTCTCTATCTTTTGTGCAAGCATAGTGATTGATGAGCTGTGGTATTTCGACACCTTCCGTTTCAGGAGATCGAACTCCTTACCTCCGGTGTTTATGGATATTACGTCCATCAACGATACAAGCTGTGAAAAGATTTCATTGCCCGAGGCTTCCTGTATTGCGAACTTATAATCAAGCGATTTATATTCTCTGATCTTATCGACAATGCCGTCCTGATAAAGAACACTTTCGTCAAGGTCGATTATCACCTGTTCTGGGGAAAGATTCCTTGCAAAGTCGTTCATAACAAGTTCACAGTCAAAATTAATAAAGGCTCTTTTTGAATTTGACAGCTTCTGTATATCAAATACGGTTATAGCATTGGCTACGAGCCTTTTTGTAGCAACGGCAGTATCTTCAATTACCGATTGGTCCTGAGTTTTACCGTCTCTATATAAAAGCTCATAAGCTTTCACTCTTTCTTTTTTATCAAAAATAGGCTGTCTGGCAATAAAAACATCCATATAAAACTCCAATCAAAAGGTCTTCAAAATTATACTCCTTTTTAATAATACTATAAGATGTTTAAAATATCAATGCTTTTATTTTTTAACCTATTTAATTCTGTTCTTTAACAGCATATAGCCTAATGTTCCGACTATTATTGATGTTAAAGCGTTAATCGAAGTCACTCCTATATTGTACTTTAACGCAACGCTTGCAACATCCTTGCCTAAAATCAGGATTTTGTAATAATATCCTATCAACGGATCAAAAATAACGTTGAAAATCATACCGGCAGCTGAAGAAATGATAACAAAAGGCAATACCCTTTTATTATCTGTAACAGTCCTAATCTTAAACAGCTTATGTGCCGACAGACCGCAAACTACTCCTATTAAAATCTTGCATACAAAGGTTTTGGGGGCATAGACTATGTATACGGGATCCAATAAATCACCGACTGTCATGCCGAGTGCACCGGCTATACCGCCCTCAGAACCCCCGATTAAAAGTGCCGCCAATATAACCACCGCATTGCCCATATGTATTGACACCATATCACCGGCAGGCAACGGTATCTTAATCTGTAAAAATGCAAATGCCACATAGGATAATGCGGCAAAAATACCTATTTGAGCTATTTTTTTTACTGTAATATTCACAACAATCACTCCTTTTTCTCATTTACTATCTTATCCAACTCTATTTTAAGCTCATCCAATAAACGGTCTTCCTTTACTTTTTTTATCACCTGACCCTTTTTTATTATTAAACCCTCAGCCTTTCCGCCCGCTATTGCAATATCAGCATCCCTTGCCTCCCCGGGACCGTTGACCGTACAGCCCATCACGGCAAGCCTGATTCCTATTTTGTAATCCTTTGCCATATCCTCCACTTTTTTGGACAGTGCAATAAGGTCTATATTTGTTCTGCCGCAGGTCGGACAGGATATTATCTCTATTTCATCGTTTTTCAAATTTAAAGCCTGTAATATTCCCTTTGCCACCCTGATTTCGTTTATGGGATCTGCGGTCAAGGAAACCCTTATGGTATCTCCTATGCCGGCATTTAACATAATTCCGAGCCCCACCGCCGACTTTATGGAGCCATTTTCAAGGCCACCCGCCTCCGTTACCCCGAGGTGCAGAGGATAGTCATACTCATCGGCAAAAATCTCATAGGCTTTTACACACATAAGCGTGTTTGACGATTTTATACTGACCACCAAATTATCATAGCCCATATCCTCTATAAGCCTTACATTCCTTATTGCACTCTCCGCTAAAGCCTCTTCTGTTACCGTACCGTACTTCGAGAGAATATCTTTTTCCAAAGAGCCTGAATTAACTCCCACCCTTATCGGGATTTCATGTTTTTCAGCCTCATTTACCACGGCTCTTAATCGGTCAATGCTTCCGATGTTCCCGGGATTTATTCTTATCTTGTCAGCTCCGTTTTTTATAGCCTCAACAGCCAGCCTGTAGTCAAAATGAATGTCAGCTACAAGCGGTATATTTATTCTTGACCTTATTTGCTTCAAAGCAAATGCCGCCCCCATATCAGGAACGGCACATCTTATAATATTACAGCCTTCTTTTTCCAAGGCATTTATCTGTGCAACGGTAGCATCTATATCCGAGGTCTTTGTATTGCACATAGACTGTATGGCTACAGGAGAGCCTCCTCCTATCCGCACACCGCCTATATTTATCATTCTTGTATCATTTCTCTTAAACATACTACATCCTCTTCGGTACATCGACAGCCAACAGATCCAAAGTTTTCTTAAGCACCCTTTCCGTCAATTTAAGCAGGTCTATATATCCCTGTTTTTTTAGGGTATCCTCTTCTGAAATCACCTTTACATCATTATAAAATCCGCTGAAGCTGTTCGCCACATTATAAAGATATGAGCAAAGTCTGCTCGGTGAAAGCTCCTTATATGCCGTTTCGACGGCATTTGCAAACTCCGTTATAGACAGCATAAGCTTTTTTTCTTTCGGATTCTGCTCCTTATTAAGCATAAATATGCTGCTTTCCATACCCTCACATTTAGCCAAAATAGACCTTATTCTAACCAGAGAGTATAGAATATAAGGTCCGGTATTGCCCTCGTAAGATGTGAATTTGTTGGAATCGTAAATATAATCCTTTGAGGTCTGATTTGAAAGATCTGCGTATTTTATGGCAGCCATTGCAATCATCTCTGCAATATTTTCCTTCTCTTCATCGCTCATGTCGGGATTTTCAAGCTTCTTAAGCATAGTAGCCTTGGTATCATCGAGCAGGGCTTTTAAGGTCATCACTCCGCCGTCCCTTGATTTTAAAGGCTTTCCGTCAGAGCCGCAGATAGTACCGAAGCCTATAAATGTCATATCGGTACTGTCCTCTATCAGCCTGCACTTTCTTGCCGCCCTGAAAACCTGTGTAAAATGCAGCTCCTGTCTTTTATCGACCACATAGATTATTTTAGAGGGGTTGAAATTCTTCTTTCTTTGAACTATTGTGGCAAGATCGGTGGTGGCATACAGTGAAGAACCGTCCGACTTCTGCACTATACCGGGCGGAATCTCTTTCTTGTCGTCGGGCTTTGCGACATCTATTACCAATGCACCGTCGTCAACTCTTGCGTACCCGTTTCTTTTCATTTCTTCAAGCATATCTTTTATATAGGGCTTGGCATCGGATTCGCCAAGCCAGAGGTCAAAGCTCACGTTAAGTCTTCTGTAGCTCTTTTTAAGGTCGGATACCGATACCTTGATGATATGATTAAACAGAACCGCATAAGCACTGTCGCCCTTTTGCAAAAGTCCCGTGGTTTCCAACGCCTCTTTATAATATTCCTTATCTTCCTTGGATATTGCGGAAGCCCTCGGATATATTTCTCCCAATTCCTCTATGGTAAACTGCGGTTCAAAAGCTTCCGAAAATTCCAGACGGCTGCCGTCAAAGTCCGGCTGAAAATATCTGAGATAAGGCTTTGTATTCTTAAGCTCGTTTATAATAAGCCCCATCTGAAGCCCGTAATCGCCTAAATGCACATCGGCTATCACTCTACAGCCCATAAATTTGGCTATTCTCTTAAGAGCCTCTCCGATAATTGCGGAACGCAGATGCCCTATATGCAGAGCCTTTGCCACATTAGGACCGCCGTAATCCATAATTATGGTAGGTCTTCTGTTTTCAATGTTCACCGCCAAGTTATTATCAATATTCATCTTTTCAAGATATGTGGATAAAAACTCGCCATCTATATCAAAGTTGATAAAGCCGGGTCTTGCAACCGTTACATTAATAAGCTCTTTTCTTTCCTTAAGCTTATCTGCAATCTCACAGGCTATATCAAACGGATTTTTCTTAAGCTCCTTTGCCATCCTCATTGCCGAATTGCACTGATATTCACAAAGATCCGGTCTGTCGGAATTTTTAACCGCCGCAAATTTTTTATCGTACCCTGCGGCATTAATTGCGGCTTCTATGACAAGCAATAATTCATCAATCAACTTTTTCATTTATTTTCCCCTTCCAAACTCAACTATCCGGTCCAAGGCTCTTCATACCTTTTTTTCATTTCCAAGACCCTTTGTAAATTCTTAAAATGCACATCTATGCTCTCTTCTTCCTCAGAAATAATTTCTAAAGAGCTTTCCATCATAATCAGGTGATCTTTCGTCCATTCCTGCCTGTGCTTTTGCAGAACCCTTATTTTTTCAACATTTGTCCTGCAATCCAAAAATTCAGAGATTAAAGGATCTATTTTATTCTTTTCAGGCATTATGACCCTCCTTTACAACAGCCGCCAATTCATCCGCCACGCTGTTACAAAGCTCACTGTCCCTTGCCTGTACCGTCACCCTGATTAAAGGCTCCGTACCGCTTGCACGAATTAAAATCCTGCCGTCATTGCCAAGCTTCTTTTCCGCATCTGAAAGAGCCTTTTTAAGTTTCTCCGAAGCAAGAGCCTTTTCTTTGTCCTTTACCTTGACATTTTTCAGTATCTGAGGATATATTATTAAATTTTCTTTGAGTTTGGAGAGTTTCTGCTTGCTGTAAAGTAAAACCTCCATCATCATTATAGCAGTTAATATGCCGTCACCGGTAGTCTCATATTTTGAAAAAATTATATGACCAGATTGCTCACCGCCGAGTGAATAGCCGTTTTTCATCATTCTTTCACAGACATTTCTGTCACCCACATCGGTTATCTCGCAACGTATCCCTATATCCTCAAAGGCTTTTATAAGCCCTATATTGGACATTACGGTAGCCACGACAGTATTGTCTTTAAGCTGTAAATTATCTTTCATATATTTTCCGCAAATATATAAGATACTGTCACCGTCAAGTACCTCTCCCTTGTCGTCAACAACAAAGCATCTGTCGGCATCTCCGTCGAATGCAAAGCCCGCATCAAGTGCGTTGTCCCTTACCAGTTTCTGCAAAGCCTCTATATGGGTAGAGCCGCAGTCCACATTTATGTTCAAGCCGTTCGGCTCATTGTTTATAACATATGTCTTGGCGAGCAGGGCTTCAAAAACATGCTTTCCTATATTAAAGGCACTGCCGTTTGCAAGGTCAAGCCCTATTTTCATATCCTTATACGACCTTGTGGCAAGTGCGATAAGATGTCCTATATATCTGTTCCTGCCTGCGGCAAAATCAACGCTTTTACCTACCTTTTCTCTTACCGCAAAAGGCAATTCAGGAGTTTTTTTATCTAAATATTCCTCTATTTTCAGTTCCACATCTCCGCCTATCTTCATTCCGTCGGATCCTATAAGCTTTATTCCGTTGTCAAAGTAGGGATTGTGGCTTGCGGATATCATTATTCCGCAGTCAAAGCCCTCTGATGTCACCGCATAGGATACGCATGCGGTGGTTGTCACATGCAAGAGATAGGCATCGGCTCCCGATGCGGTAATCCCGCCTGCAAGGGCATACTCGAACATATAGCTGCTGAGCCTTGTATCCTTTCCTATCACTATTTTTACATTTTCATTATCTTTTTTTAACGTCCCGAAATAATATCCTAAGAATCTGCCTACCTTAAATGCCTGCTCTGCCGTCAAATCGACATTCGCCTCTCCTCTGAAGCCGTCCGTTCCAAAATATTTTCCCATAATACTCCACTTCTTTTTATTATACTTAATAAAAATAAATAAATGCCTTTTTATTTTAATGACTTTGCCCTGTAAAGTCAAGTAAATGTCATAAATCTATATTTGCCTCTCTTGCATTCTCATAAATAAACTCTCTTCTGCTTGAAACGTTGTTTCCCATAAGAAGCTCCGTAACAAGACTTGCACTCTTTGCATCCTCTATGCTTATCCTCATCAGATTTCTGGTGGCGGGATTTAAAGTGGTTTCCCATAATTGTTCGGGATCCATTTCTCCAAGCCCCTTGTATCTTTGCAGCGTAAACTTCCCCGTATGCTCCTTTTTATACTTATTTAAAGCCTTGTCGTCATAGAGGTAAATCTCCTCTTTTTTGGAATTGGTAAGCTTGTAAAGCGGAGGCATTGCCTTATAGATATGCCCGTTGGTCAGAAGCTCCGGCATAAACCTGTAAAACAATGTGAGCAACAATGTGGAAATATGTGCCCCGTCAACATCGGCATCAGCCATAATAATGATCTTGTCATATCTTAATCTGCTTATGTCGAAATCGTTACCGTACCCCTCCAAAAAACCGCATCCGAATGCGTGTATCATGGATTTTATCTCTTCATTGGCAAGCACCTTGTCTATGGACGCCTTTTCCACATTCAATATTTTTCCTCTAATCGGCAATATAGCCTGTGTTCTTCTATCCCTTGCACTCCTTGCCGAGCCGCCTGCCGAATCTCCCTCCACTATGAATATCTCGCAGTTCTTGCTGTTGTTGCTCTCACAATTTGCAAGCTTCCCGTTGGTCTGAAATGAAAATTTTTTCTTGGATAAGATGCCGCTCATCGCCTTTTCTTCCGATTTGCGAAGCCTTGCCGCCCTCTGTGCGTTTTCTATTATAAGCTTAAGCTCGTCCAAATGTCTGTCCAGATACAGCATTGATGCCTCGTTAAAGACCTTTAGTACCGCACTTACCGCATCCTGATTGTCAAGCTTCGTCTTGGTCTGACCCTCAAACCTCGGATCCGGGTGCTTTATGGAAATCACGGCTGTAATGCCGGTTCTGATATCCGAGCCCGTGAAATTGGAGTCCTTATCCTTTAATATACCGAGACTCCTTGAGTAGGAATTTATGGTATTTGTGAGGGCGGTCTTAAAGCCTGTTATATGAGTTCCGCCCTCCGAATTAAAAATAGTATTGCAAAAGCCTATTATATCCTCATGAAAATCATCGGTATACTGCATGGCGATCTCTACGGAAATATTATCTGCTTCTCCTTTAAAAAACATACATGGGGTAATAGGATTAAGCTTGTCCGTCATTTCTTTTACAAATCCTGTAATTCCCTCCGGTTCATGATATGTAAATGATGTCGGCTCTTCGGCTCTTTTATCCTCAAAGACTATTGTGAGATCGGGATTAAGATAGGCTATCTCATGAAGCCTGCTCATAATCTCATTTTCGCCGAATTCTATGCTGTCAAAGATTTCACTGTCAGGCAAAAACTTCACATATGTACCGGTTTTTTTTGAGCTTCCGATTACAGGAAGCAACCCGTCTTCAAGCTCTACCTTGGGAATCCCTCTTTCATACCTGTCGTAGTAGATTTTATTGTTCCTTTTTATTTTTACTTCCATATATTCGGATAATGCGTTCACCACGGAAGAGCCTACCCCGTGCAGACCCCCGCTTGTCTTATAGGCACCGTCCGAAAACTTTCCTCCCGCATGAAGCGTTGAAAACACCAGTCTCTCGGCACTGACTCCCTTTTGGTGCATCTCTACCGGCACTCCTCTGCCGTTATCATAGATTACGGCTGTTCCGTCCTTTTCAAGTGATACATTAATAAGCGTGCAAAAGCCCGCTAAGTGCTCATCCACGCTGTTATCCACGATTTCATATATGAGGTGATTCAATCCCTTTTTTGAAAGACTTCCTATATACATACCGGGACGCTTTCTGACCGCCTCAAGTCCCTCAAGTACCGTTATGCTGTCCGCTCCGTAGGTGTTTAAATTAGACAATTTCATTCCTCCGATTAAGATATATAGTAATAAAAATAAAAAAAGACACAGGATATGCCAATCCTAATGCCCTTGAAGAAAAAGTAGATAGAATGAACTATCCTAAAATTTAACAGTTCGTAGGGGAGTCGAACCCCTGATTCTGCCGTGAGAGGGCAGCGTCTTGACCACTTGACCAACGAACCTTGTTCAAAATACTAATGTAGTATATAGCAAAAGAATAAAAAAAGCAAGTGTTTTTTACACTTTGTTCTTTATTAAATACAAAAAATATCAAAATGTAACAAATTGTTACATTTTGCTTTAAAAATATTTGAAAATGTAATAAAATTATATTGATTTATATATTGAATTTTTATAAATTTTCTTCGTTGAAAATTTAACTAACTTATGCTATAATGCGGATACTTAGCTGATATGGGCTAATAAAAGTACGAACGTATACTTTTGGAGGATTTAATAATAGATAATGATAGATAAGGTTAAATTTAAATTTACTGTTAAAAAATTTATAATTTTATTATGCTCCACGGTTGTATTTTTCACCTTTGTTCTAATGCTTCAATCCTTGGCGAAGCTCCCCGACAATAAGAAAATTTGGGTGGAGGGCTTTAATGAAAATGTAGATGTATATTTGAACGGTAATCTGCTCTCTTCAGGTATAGACATCACCGGAGAGCTTTTTGCTCCGTTTCAAAAAGAGGATAATATTTCTATACAAAAAAGGCTTAAAAATATAAATTCGGACAGTGCCACCTTTATATTCCACTCTTTTCATTCTAATGTTGAAATCTATCTTGATGATCAGCTCTTATACTCATTTTCAAGACCCGATAATGAGAGTGAAAAAGAGATTGCGAACAAATATCATTTTGTAAAGCTTCCGAATAACTGTTCCGGAAAAACGCTTAAGGTAAATCTGTATGTAAAAGAGAATGATGCCTTTACATACTTTGATATCTTTAAACTCTGCATTTCGGATAATCCTATTTTTTATTTTTATAAGCCTCTATTACTGCCTTTGGTAATGAACTCTTTTTTAATGTTGCTTGGAATTATTTTAGCTTTAATAGGAATTATCATAGCTCTGTTAGGAGGGAAATTTCACAGCTTCATTTACCTTGCCGGCGGTTCTTTTTATGTCGGGCTTTGGAGTTTTTGTAATTACGGATTCTTGGATATATTTATGGATACATCAAAATATGGAAATGCAATAGAATACGATTCCTTATTTCTGTCCATATACTTTTATTTACTGATGATCTCAGATTTAAAACAGAATAATATATCACCGATTTTATTGAAAATAAATAAAATAATTAAACTGGTTTATTCAGCCGCTTTAATAGTGACCTTTATAGCTCAGATATTTAACTTTCTACACTCAAGCGACGTTTTACAGTTTTTCCATATTTTAAGTATAATATCAATACTTACGTCCATTTTTATGTTATCACGCAACTATAAGAAACAGGAGCTTTATGAAAAGGTATTGTTCATCGGACAGGCAATCTTAAGCCTGCTTATGACTATTATCGCCCTATGCTTTGTCTTGATTAATTTTACATCTGTGGATATTTCTTCAAATATATTAAAGCTTGATTTCAACATTATTGGAACGGTTACAATGTTTGTGGTCATAATATTATTCTTTTCAAGCTATTTAATGAGGTTTTATGAAATGACTGTTTATCAGAAAAACATAAAGCTTCTTGAAAAAATGGCATATAACGATACTTTAACAGGACTTGAAAACAGGCAGAGCTGTGATCTTAATATTATGAAAATAATAAACAGGAGTAAAGACTATCACTGCATATTGTTTGACCTT